>CAMDKL010000112.1 GCA_945900945.1 Pirellula staleyi DSM 6068 | reverse complement strand
CTAACCGCTTGCGGCTTATCAAATGTGGACAGGAAACATCGAACGCCGCTCCCTTCAATCAAATCGCTCGAATGAAACGTAACGCTCTTTCAGCCATTCGCACTGCGCGATGCCATCAGTACGATACCTGAATCGGCACAAGATACCACGTCTTGTAGCGTGTTTTTACGGTTATTCGGGCTGTTTTGTTAGGGCCATGCGTGAACAGCCGGAGGCAATTCACTGAACGTGACATTCGACTTTTCGCGCGTGCGCAGATATGCTATGCAAGGAGTAAAATAAAATCCGCAGAAGACTCATGAAGGCCCAGGCGTTGGTCGGAGCAGCGACGGTACTCGGGCGATTCCAGGTTGTCGCTGAACATATCAACCAACGCGACCAGCTTTTTAAGGAGGTCATAGCATGCCAAATCACAATGCAGCGCATCGAATCGGTTGCCATGTCGAGGATCATCCATTCATCGGACGGCGCGACCTATTGCACGTCGGCGGCGTAAGCCTGTTGGGGATGGGACTCAGTGATTTGCTGCGTCTCGAGGCCCATGCGGCTTCGTCCCAAGAAGTTCGTCCTGGCAAAGCCAAATCGGTCGTGTTTATCTTCCAGTCAGGTGGACCGTCGCAACACGAGACCTTCGATCCCAAACCCAACGCGCCAGAGTCGATTCGCGGTGAATATGGTGTCACCTCAACTCGAACTCCCGGTGAGATGTTCTGCGAGTACCTGCCGAAGCTTTCGTCTCGGTCGGACCGATACTCATTGGATCCAAAGGCCAATCCAAGCGAGGTCTCTACGGAGACGTGGTAGAAGAGCTTGACGATAGCACCGGTCGGATCCTCGACAAGCTTCGCGTGCTCGGTCTTGCTGACAGGACGCTCGTGCTCTTCACGAGCGACAACGGGCCCGAACGCAACACGCCGGGTACGGCGGTCCCGCTTCGTGGTACGAAGCACACCGTCTTTGAAGGCGGACTGCGAGTACCTTGTATCGCGTGGTGGCCAAGCAACGTGCCCTCCGCAATGGTTTGTAACGAGTTCACCAGCACGCTCGATGTTTTCCCAACCCTTGCACGGCTAATCAAGGCCCAACTTCTTCGCGAGTCTGGAAAGCTAGATGGTCATGATGTGAGCTCTGTTTTGCTTGGCGAAAAGGATGCACGCTCCCCGAGAACCACGCTTTACTCGCTCTACGGATACAAACAGAACCGGCACGAATCCTTTCGCGAAGGGCAATGGAAACTGCATCTCTCTACGCCTCCAGAGCTTTATGATCTCAAATCGAACATTTCTGAAGCGGCCAATTACGATCAGTTGGGAGCGTCCTCCGAGGAAGCACGCCTCAAGACGGTAGAAAAATACCGATCTTGGCTAAATGCTGCGGCGACGCTGGGATGTAGTGGCATCAGGGTCATCGTGAAAGTTACACAGCTAATCCTTCTTTGCATTGCTGCCATCTTGCCAGCTCAGGCACGGGGTGAAGAAGCCGAACTGTTGTTCGTGCGTCGCATTGTGCCACTGTTCCATGAAAAGTGTCTGGCTTGTCATGGCAATGACGAGGCGAAGATCAGTGGCGGCCTCGACATGCGGACACTTGCCACCATGTTGAAAGGCGGCGAAAGTGAAACACCAGGTTTGATCGCTGGCAAGCCTGAAGAGAGTCCGCTGTACCTCGCGGTCACGCGGCAGCACGATGATTGGTCGCCAATGCCACCGAAAGAGGCGGACAAGCTTTACGCGGAGCAAATTTCTTGGATCAAAGACTGGATCGCCGGTGGTGCCCCGTGGCCGGATGAAGCTCGTATGCGGGCCATTGCGAAGGCGAATGAAGCGATGTGGTCGTTTGAAGATGGCGTCATGGTGAATACATCTGGCGGTCTCTCGCAGGAATGGACGAATCGGAAATACAAACCCGAGGGGCTGTGGGCCTATCAGCAGGTGAAGAAGCCGACGCCGCGAGCAGATGCAGACAATCCTATTGATGGCTTCATTGCGGCAAAGATGCCAGATGGACTCAAGGTAGCACCCGCAGCGGATCGCGTGACACTGATACGACGCGCGACGTTTGACATCATCGGCCTGCCGCCAAAGCCGGAAGAAGTGGAGGCGTTCGTGATTGATGCACGGCCTGATGCGGTAGCGTTTGCCACTGTCATCGAGCGGTTGCTGGAGTCGCCGCAGTACGGTGAGCGGATGGCGCAGCATTGGCTGGATGTCACGCGCTACGCGGATTCGTCCGGATTCTCGAATGACTTCGAACGCGGTAATGCCTGGCGCTATCGAGATTATGTCGTGAGATCGTTCAACGCAGACAAGCGTTACGACCAGTTTGTGCGCGAACAGATCGCGGGCGATGAAATCGATCCGGACAATCCCGAGATGTTCGTCGCGACTGGATTCCTGCGCATGGGGCCCTGGGAGCTTACCGGCATGGAAGTCGCAAAAATCGCACGCCAGCGATTTCTCGATGACGTAACTAACAGTGTGGGCGAGACCTTCCTCGCTCACTCACTGCAATGCGCTCGATGCCATGATCATAAGTTCGATCCAATCCCAACTCGCGATTATTACTCGCTCCAATCGGTGTTTGCGACGACGCAAATCGCCGAGCGTTCTGCTCCATTTCTGCCAGACGAGAACAGGAAGGGCTTTGAAGAAAAGAAGTTTCTTGAACTGCGGCGCGACGAGCATTTGGCGGAACTAGTGGAACTCGACGAAGTGCTTCTACGTAATGCCAAGGAATGGTTCGTCGAGCAAATGAAAGATGCGAGCCAGTGGAACGCAGCTGTTGAGGCGGCTCGGAGCAAATCAACCGTCAGCAAGAGCGGCTTCGCGGATGTGTTTGCCAGCGCCAGAGACAGTTTGACGAAGCAAGCGGTGCCGGAGGGCCAGTTCCCGCCAAAGTATGTTGGCTTCACGCCGGAGCAGTTCGGACTGGAACGCGTTGCCCGCAAAGGCCTCGAACGTCTCAAGTGGGAACTCGACCGCTACGAGCCGGTGGCGTTTTCCGTTTACGATGGCCGCACGCCACAGGTGGTGACCATCAGCTCTCCCTTTCGCATTCCCGGGAACCGCATGACGGCCGGCGATTTGGAGGAAACGTGCGTGCTCACCGGTGGCGACCCGTTTGGTTCAGGTGAAAAGGTGAAGCCTGGCGTTCTCAGTGTGCTTGCCGCCGCGCAGCAGACACCGATCCCCGACACCATCGAAGGTCGCCGCAAAGCCTTCGCCAATTGGGTCGCGAGCACGGAGAACCCGCTCACCACTCGCGCCATCGTGAACCGCATTTGGCTCTGGCATTTCGATCAACCCATCGCAGGCAATCCCAACAACTTTGGCAGCACGGGAAAGAAGCCCACGCATCCGGAACTTCTCGACTGGCTCGCTGCCACATTCGTGGAGAAAGGCTGGAGCTTCAAAGCCATGCACCGGGTCATCATGAACTCCGAAGCGTATCGGCGCAGCGCCATGCATCCCGATTTGAAAGCGCTCGCGGACAAAGATCCAACCGGTACGAGCTATGCTGTTTTCAAACCGCGCCGGCTCACCGCCGAGGAACTGCGAGATGCAATGCTCGCCGCCACAGGTGAACTCAATCCCACGCTCGGCGGCATTCCCAATAGACCCGAGATCAATCTCGAAGCCGCCATGCAACCCCGCCAAGTCATGGGCAGCTTCGCTGCCGCCTGGACGCCGAATCCGTTACCACAGCAGCGACATCGCCGTTCGCTCTACGCGTTAAAGATTCGCGGTCTGCCCGACCCTTTGCAAGAAGTCTTCAACGCGCCCGCGCCCGATTTTTCATGCGAACGCCGCGAGGCCTCCACCGTCACGCCGCAAGTCTTCAGCTTGTTCAATGGCCAGAGCACGCAATCCCGCGCGCTCGCCCTTGCCAATCGCGCCGTGAAGGAAACGCGGAGTGACGAGGAAGCCATCACGCGGCTCTTCGTGCTCACCTTCTCCCGTCCGCCCATTGCCGACGAACGGCAAAATTGCCTTGCTCATTGGCACGACATCGAAGCACTGCTCGGCGACCAAATACCGACTTCACAAAAGCCGCCGCTCGAGGTCCGCCGCGATGCCGTCGAAGAAAACACCGGCGAGAAGTTTTCTTTCAACGAGAAGCTACACGCCTATGCAGAGTTCGTACCCGATCTTCAACCTGCCGACGTTCCCAGGCACACACGAGCACTCGCCGATGTTTGCCTCGCTCTACTGAATACCAACGAGTTTGCATATGTCTATTAAACCTTCCTTCCCCTGTGCCGGAGCCCGAGTTTTGCATGCGCCAACGCGCCGCGAGTTCGTCTACGGCTTGGGCGCAAGTCTCGGCAGCGTTGCATTTAGTTCCTTGCTTGCCGAGGAAGCAAAGAAACATCCGCTCGCACCGAAGCCAGGCCATTTCCCCGAGGCGAAGGCGAAGAACGTCATCTTCCTTATGATGGAAGGCGGGCCGTCGCATATCGACACCTTCGATCCAAAGCCTACGCTGGAAAAGCTGCACCTCAAGGAGTTCGTCCGCGAGGGTAAGCAGTTATCCGCAACGCTAGGCGGCAAGCGCTACTATGTGCAAAGCCCTTTCCAGTTCATCAAGGCCGGGCAAAGCGGCGCGGACATGGCCGACAACTGGACGCATCTTGCCAAAGTCGCAGATGACCTTTGCTTCTTCCGCGGCTGCACCGTGGACAGCGTGAATCATCCGACTGCGATGTATCAGATGAACTGCGGCAACCGTTTCGGAGGCGATCCCGGAATTGGCGCGTGGGTGAACTATGGCCTCGGCTCGCTTAATCAGGACCTACCTGGCTTCATTGTGCTGCCCGAAGTTAGCTATCCGCAAGGCGGTGCCGCGAACTGGAGCAACGGCTATCTGCCCGCGAGCTTCCAGGGCACGCCGTTGCGAGCAAAAGGTTCACCCATTCTCGATCTCACGCCGCCGCCCGGAGTGAGCGAAGTACGTCAGCGCAAGAACCTCAACCTCATCGCGAAACTAAACTCCGAGCACGCGGCGAAGCATCCGGGCCACGACGAGCTCGCCGCGCGCATGGACAACTATGAACTGGCCTTTCGCATGCAGATGCAGGTCCCCAAGACGCTCGACATCTCGATGGAAGATGCGAAGACGAAGGAGCTTTATGGCATTGGCAAAGACGCGACCGATTCCTTTGGACGCCAGTGCTTGCTAGCCCGCAAGCTCGTCGAGAAAGGGGTGCGCTTCGTGCAACTCTACAACGGCTCATGGGACAGCCATGACTACATCGAACGCGCCCACGGCAATCTTGTTCGCGGCGTCGATCAACCGATTGCCGCGCTCATCACGGATCTCAAGCAGCGTGGCCTCCTGGAGAGCACGCTCATCGTCTGGTGCGGCGAGTTCGGCCGTACACCCGACAACGGTGTGCGCGGCGGCACCGTCTACGGTCGCGACCACAATCCCAACGCGATGTCCATCTGGCTCGCCGGCGGCGGCTGCAACGCTGGCCACACCATCGGCGCCACCGACGAACTCGGCATGGAAGCCGTCGAAGGCAAAGCCCATATCCGCGATTTCCACGTCTCCCTCCTGCGCCTCCTCGGACTCGACGACAACAAACTCACCTACTATCATGCCGGACGCTTCAAGCAGCTCAGTCAGTTCGGCGGTACGGTTATCAAGGACTTGATCGCGTGACCATGAAACTCACCGTACTTGACGTTGGTCATCTCCGTACCTTCGTAGCGAGGACGGCCTCGAGACCGAGTTTTACTTCTCTATTTTGTGACCTTAAAGACTTTGGCTGAGAAAGAGATGAAAAAATGAAAAAACAACAGGCTATTAATTGGGAGGAGAAGCGCCTCGCCTTCATTCGCGAAATCGCGCCCGATAGCCATTTTCATCGAGTCTTCGATTCATTGGGTGATATCCATTTCTTTGCCAAGAATCTGGACGGTGAAACCCTGTTTTTCAGCCACGGATTGCTGGCCCATCACGGCCTTCAACAAGACAATCAAATGACCGGTAAAACCGACGAGGAATTGACTCCAGGAACGTGGGCCAAACGCTACGTCGAAGACGACAAATGGGTGATGAAAACAGGATGCCCAAAACTCGGTATTCTTGAGCTGTGGTTTGACGAGGTTGGACTGCCGGGCTTCTACTTGACCAACAAGTACCCTCTAAAAAATGATATGGGGACGGTGATTGGCATCATGGGTACCATTCAAGCCGCGCGGGTTGACCTTGAAGCTCTCAATCCAGCCGCTCAAAGTATCATGCCGGCAATTCACTTGTTGCAAAAGGAACTGGTCCGTTTTCCCGCAACGGAAGAACTTGCCAACAAGTGCTTTCTTTCGGTACGGCAAGTCGAACGGCTCTTTCGCCAATCGTTGGGAATGAGTCCTCGAACATACTGGATGAAGTGCCGAATTCGCAGGGGTTGCGAACTACTGAGAGATGGTCGTGAAACGATTTCAAGCATTTCCAGCATCCTCGGATTTTGTGATCAAAGCAACTTCAATCGTCATTTTCGTCAGCATATCGGGAAGTCACCCAAGGAATACCAACAGCAGGCTTGCCGCCAAGCGAAACCCTCGTCCTGAATCCTGCGATTTCGGTAAATCCTTCGTGACGCTGCCAGCCCATAAAATGTCGTTATCGATCAATCAGAATGCCATAAGGCAGGTAGAATGCTCCTAATGAGGGTTTTTGGTGATTTAAATTGCCGATCAATTTTGATTTACTGGATTTTACTTTACCGGGTTTTAATCTAAAGGGGAAGAAAATGCGAAAAAAACGAAGGTCCGGATTTACGCTGGTTGAATTGCTGGTCGTCATTGCGATTATTGGAATATTGGTGGGGTTGTTATTACCTGCCGTTCAAGCTGCCCGAGAAGCGGCGCGTCGTATGCAGTGTTCCAATAACCTAAAACAGTTAGGACTGGCCCTGCACAACTATGCCAGTGCTGGCAGGGATACTTTTCCACATCGTATTGGAGGTATCCCAGAGGGGCTGATTCCTGGCCTGTCTCCGATGATCGGTACCTTACCACGCCTTTTGCCGTATATCGAGCAATCCGCGCTTTACAACATGATTTCCACGGATGGAACTTACAATGGCAGGAGATATTTTGCCTGGGGAGCAATGCCGAGCGATGCAAACTATACTCCATGGCAAACAAAGATAGCTGCGTTTGTTTGCCCTTCAGACCCAGAGTCTCAGGCGACCGACCGAAACATTCCACCGAAGAGCTACGTTGTCAGCCACGGTGACTTCGTGGGTTGGTGGGGAGAACCAGTCACGCGTGGTCCATTTCACGTTGGGATTCTTTACCCTTCGTGGTCCAGTTGGAAAGACGCGGGCCGCGTCACATTTGCGAGTATTACCGATGGCACCTCCAATACGATTGCAATCTCAGAGAAGGCTATACCAGGGGCCGGCACACGGTCCATTCGCGGTGGTGTAGGGATTGTCAATCCGGCGGTAAGCAAGCCCAGTGGACAGCCTGTACTTTGCCGCAATGCTGTTGGTACTGGTGGTCAATTTGCAACCAGTGCACAAGTAGGTGCCTTTCGCAGCACGTCAAATAGTTGGAGTTGGGGCGGACGCGCCGAATTCAGTACGATCATGAATCCGAACGGGCCATCCTGCGCCGAACAGAATCACGACTGGACAGGGGTGATGTGGACCGCGAGCAGTTACCATACCGGCGGTGTGAACTCAGTCTTCATGGATGGCTCAGTAAGGTTTATCTCGGATTCGATTGACACCGGTAATCTTGCGGGCAATCTAGGCACTGTGAATCAAGCGTTCTCGGGCGCTTCAAAGTACGGCATATGGGGCGCGCTCGGTTCGAAAGACGGTGGCGAGGTAGCTAGCGTGGAATAACATGGGCATGCGTTGTTTGCTCCGCAGCCAAATCCAGTTGGATCGCGGAGTGACCGACCACGTTCCAAAGTTTCAAATACAATTTCTCTAAGAAATAAGTCGTAGAAAATGTGTCGCAAGTGTATTAGTTTCGCTGTGATGTTGACCATGCTGTCAATGGTCGGCTGCCGAAAAGGTGGACTGGATGGACTGGTGTCCGTATCCGGCACTGTGACATATCAAGGCAAGGCCGTTGAGGGTGCGGACCTCGTGTTCAACCCTGAATCCGAGGGACGTGCGGCCTCTGCTATGTCTGACGCGAGTGGCAAGTATCACCTTACGACGCTGGATCCTCAAGACGGAGCTCAACCTGGAAATTACAAAGTTTCTATTTCCAAAAAAGAAATGATCAATCCTATGACTGCCGAGGAGGCTGCGGATTGGTTTCACAAACACTCCGGCCCACCTCCTCCCAGGAAAATCAAGAACGACCTGCCTGAGAAATACGCAGATGATAAAACTTCGGGGTTGACGGCGACGGTCAAGCAAGGTGGCAGCAACGAGTTCAATTTTGAATTGAAGTAATGATGCCATTGCGACGTCGACCACAGAAGGGTAAGCCGTTAGTGCGGGGCTTCCAAAGTCTCGAATTACTTCGTGCCCGGAGTCGGCGTTTCTAACCATTTCAAATTGAAGGCGTAGTGATTCGCAGTGCAGTTTGTCACGGCATTTTGGACAAACATGCGCGAGTACTCGCCACTCTCCTTTTCCTTGGGGCAAGGGGAGTGGCTCGGCTGCAGTGGAAATCAACCAATACGAGTGTAAGTTCGCCAGATTGAAGTGGATTCGGGCTGCAGGTACGGAGCTTCAGCCAGACGCATGCAGAGGTTTGAGTTCACAGCCGTCGATTCAGGCACTCTAGGAAGGCGAGTTCTCGCACGACCAGCATTACTGTGCTCGATTCGTATCTAGCCGTTTCTGCTGAGCGGCAATTCGAGAAGCTTTCAGCTGATCAGGTATTTCAGCTCCAGCGAGTCCATTACTGGGCCAGGCAAGGATGGGTTCACTACCGAAAAACCAACTCTGATAAGCATTGGATCGTCTGGGCTGACAAGGACGAGATTAAAAGACTGAAAAAGCTGAGTAAAACAAGCAACTCTTACACCGCAAAAAACAATCCAGATCTCGTAATTCCCAAAGCCCGATCTTGACGAAGAAACCAGTAACGCTATGAGTCCATGCAAACTTTTCTTATGGAACGAAAACAGGGGTATTGTGATGCCTAAATCAAACGGCTTGAGGCTGACTATTATCAGCATCCCGCTCCGAAGAAGGATGCGACACACGTTGTGATGGATGCTTCTGAGTTGCATCTACTGCTCTCCGGCATTGACTTGTCGTGAAACGAAGCAAACGATACGTTGCACCGATGATAAACAACGGCACAGGACTCGTTCGCGTGACGAATAATCCCGAACGCGATGACTATCCCGCTTGGCATCCCAATTCCAAACAATTGATGGTTGTTTCGGAGCGAGCAGGTAAGCATGATCTCTATTTGGTAGACTGCGACGATCAAGGAGTTCCCTAATGAAGGGACGCTTCGCGTGGGGTCGTTCTTCAATGCCTAGCACGAATTGGTCGGCCAGGGAATTGTGACTTGACCAATTCACCGTTTCGAACAACGGGAGTCCCGTGAACAAGTACCCAAGGGATGCCCGCCGAGGAAAGCAATGGACTTTCGTAAGTGGCCCGGGCATTGATCTTTTCAGCATCAAAAATCGTCAGGTCGGCGTCGCAACCGACCTGTACTCGTCCTTTGCCACGCATCCCAGGAACGCGAGCTTTAAGCCTCTCGGCTGGCATCAACGTCATTTTCTGTATAGCCGTCATCAATTCCAGCCCCTTCTGCTCGCGAACATAGTGCCCCAGAACTCGCGCAAAAGTTCCTGCGTTACGAGGGTGCCCGACAAGTCCGTCGCTGGCAATCATCATTTTCGGGTGATTGATCGCAAGCCTCACGGCCGTCTCTGAATTGTTATGGATAATGACCAATCCTCCCTTTTCGCGATAGCGTAGAAAAGATTCCGCATTTAAGCGTTCACCGTTTGCTCCCCATTGAAAGTCCTCATACTTGATCCCAAGCCGCTGTTGAAAACCGTCAGCGAACATGGCGGATTTGATCTCGGTCATCCCAGCCGTCCACGGGTATACTTCCGCCGAGACATCTTGACCGTTTGCTTGTAAATTTTCTACTAAACGGAGACGTTCCGGCATGCTGTCTCTTGCACCTGCCTGAAGATGAACCATGCACAACGAAGCACCCGCAGCGGCAGCCAGCCTTGCTGCATCGATTGCGGACGATGGATGACTACCCGCTTGATCCTTGCCGCGTAGATGGACATGGCACACGGCTTGACGCTGTGCTGCTACCTTGAACATCGACAAGATTTCGTCATCGGTTGCAGCGGGAGTATAGGCGATCCCAAATCCAACCGCGACGGCGCCAGCGTCGAGTTCGCGATTCAGTTTGACAACCATCGCCTCGATCTGTTCAGCCGTCGCCGCATCGGTAACGGCATGTGTCTTGGAACCGGGTAGAAAAGCAGGCGGATCGCCCATCACGGCCATGCGCACCTGAATATGTCCGACCGACACTCCGTGATTCAGCAGCATTTTTTTTTCGCGTTCTCGATACCAATGATCAACATCTGCCGTTCCCACCTCCAGCTCAAAAACACTCGTCACGCCGTCGCAGGCCTTTAATTGAATGCTCTGGTCGTCCCACGAATGCTGATGGAGATCGATGAAGCCGGGTGCAACGACCAAGTTCGTCGCATCGATTACTTCCTTTCCGGACAATGGCGATGGTGAAACTGCCTGAATCACTCCTGCGTTGATTCCAACGTCTCGAATAGCGTCCAAGCCACTCTGCGGATCCATAACTCGACCACCATGGACGACGAGTTCGAATTCTTGGGCCCGTGCCCGCATGTCCAAGGAGGATATTCCTAGAATCGCAACATATACAGATAATTTCCACACGCTCATGATGGACGGTTCCCCTCTTGAGTTGCAGACAATCGGTCCATCACCGACCAGATTTCCTCGACTTGATCGCGGCGGCATGCGTAGATTCGATCATAGAGATTGACCGTCGGGTCACAATGTGGTGCCAACAATTCCAGCCGATCGCCGAGTTGAAAGGGTGTGGACTCAGTCTCCCAAGACAAAACCCCAAACTCGTCTCCGCGAAAAAGGTATCGAATGCCTTGATGGTCTTTCAGATCAGGTCCGAACGGGCGGTCTGTCGCCAAAGCCTTGAATCCAGCATCAATCGTGACTTGCTTGCGATAATTGGCGCTGACTACTGTTGCCAAGACCGTTAACGCGTGACCGAAGTCGTTAAATACGTCGCTATGCAACCCGCCTATCCTGCGATAGTCAACATCCATCGCGACATAGGAACCGACCTGCAATTCGGTAATCTGTTCGATCTCACTATCGATATTGTAGGTCCCTGTGCTCGTAGCCGACAAGATTTCTGATGGCAAGCCGGATTTTCGAAAACGTTCCCTCATGGCAGCTGCACGGGACATCGCCTGGAGCGAATGATTGCGCCGCTGCGCGAAACCGATGACATGCGAGGAACCACCTGAATAAGCCTGCACACCTCGAAGCTCCAGTTGCTTCGACTTCGTCACGAGCTCGGCCAATTTCAATGCCAACTCGTCCGGCTCGATGCCCGTTCGATGATCGCCAACGTCCAGGTCGATCAGAACGCCGAGCTTTGAGCCGGCCTTAGCCGCAGCCTGTTCATACATGGATACCTGTTGCGCGTGGTCCACGGCGACGATGACATTGCGACCACCAACGGCCAGCCCAGCCATCCGCGCAGACTTACTTGGAGTAGCAATGGGCGAAGCCAGCAGGATTCCATCGATCCCTCCCGTTGCCATTACTTCGGCTTCATTGACTGTGGCAACGCAAACGCCAATAGCACCCAGTGCCTCCTGCCTTCGAACAACCTCGACGCACTTATGCGTCTTGGCGTGGGGACGCAATTGTTTACCATTGGACGCTGCGTGCTTTGCCATCTTGGCAAGATTTTTCTCGAAGATGTCGAGATCCAAGAGCAATGCCGGAGTGGGCAAGTCTGCTTTTGCGAGTCCAGTAACTCGACCGATCGTTCTCAGTTTCTTGGCTAACTCTTGGTCACCGTAAGCTCGAGGAAGCGTAGCCGAAAGAAGTCCTAAGCAAGACGCCAAACCAGCCGCTCGTCGCGATATTTGCATGTGATCAACTTCCCAGTGAAACGATGGTGGACGAAACAGCCTGGATTCTGGACCTGAGTCCAGGAGTTGTCAATAACTTTTTAAGGCGCTCGTGGTGCGAAACCAAAGGGTCAGACGCTGTAGTCCGACATCAAAAATGAATGCAACCCCCATTTGCTTGTCGGTGGCGGGCTTTCCTTCGTAGGTTGTGCGGAGTAAAACGGCCGCTGGCCCAAATTCGGTCCATCCTTCACGGTCTAACAACTAGAACTGCGTGAAGCGCGTGCCATCGCCCGCGAGTCGGTCAATGTTCGGCGTTTTCGTGAGCGCTCGCCTTAGCAACCGAGGTCGCCGTAGCCAAGGTCGTCGGCGAGGATGAAGAGGATGTTGGGCTGCGTTGCTGGCGCGTCGGCAGCATGCAGTGCGGTCAACGGCGAGAGAAGCAGGACCGAGAGAAGGTTATGGCAGATAAATGGGATGCGGCTTTTCAACTTTTTCTCCAAATGTTTTGGTCAAGACTTGCAGTGATGTTGTTCATTGCTCGCCCCTGAGCAGTTCGGTGATGACCTTCTTCATCTGCTGCTCCGACTCGGGCGCGGCGAAGGCCTAGGTGGGTTCGTAGCCGCCTTCGGCGAAAGATTTCTCTAGCGGGATGTAGCCGGGGCCACCGTCGCCGTAGCTCGCGGTGGCGATGAAGGCGGCGGGGTTCTGCTGTTGCGCAAAGAGCTGATACTCGATGAATGCTTCGCCGGGCAGGTCGGGTGGGTGGCGTAGTAGTGCAGCGAGGCCAGTTTGCGCCCGCCATTCCAGAAGGTGACGGATTTGAGCATCGGATCAATGGTGCCCTCTGGCGCTTCACGCAGCTTTGCGTCCCTGGTGGCACTCGTGCGCACGCCGATGACCTTGCCCTCCCCGCCCATGATGCGGCGGTTGGAGGCGACCTGTTCGACTTTCGCTTCACCGTGCGCGATGTGCGTCAACGGCTCAGCGCTCTTGAGCGATGCCTCGACGCTGGTGGCCACTCCCGACAGCGCACGCTCCGCCCACGCAACATCGATCACACGCACCTGCCCGGCCATTAGCTCGTGCGCCACCGAGTCGGCGATAGGCGCATTGTGCTGATGCAGGCTCTGCACCGCGACGTGGTCCGGCGTGGTGCCTGCCGCTCGGGCCAGTTCCGCGCACCAGCGCACATGGTCAGCACCGCGAATCTCGCACCAGTCCACCGCGCAGAGCACGATGGGCTTGTCCGCACCGAGAATCACGACGCCAAGAGCCAGCCGCGGTTCGCTGACGCCCTCGACCGCCTTCACCAAACCGCCGCACAGAGGCGCGCCTGGAGGCGGTGTTACATCGGAGCGAAAAGTGGCGAGCTTGATGGTGTCCTGCGCGAACAGAGGTAGAGGAGCCAACAGCAAGATGGTGAGAAAAATGATGTGTTTCATGGTCGGTATGTTGGTGTGACTGAGTGGGGGAACGCAAAGCCATTTGGTTAGAATCCGATACCGACTCTAGATACTAGGCATCTTTGTTTGCGTTTTCTGGTACGGGGCGAACGCGCTGACGATCTCGCGGTCGCATGCCCTAGTCCGCTGGTGTGTCAATGTGTATTATAACGCATTGTATGAGTACCAGCATTCCATCCCATAAATCGGCTCATCTCTCCATCAATCAATGGACGCAGAACGAAGTGATAATGTTTGCTCATCAGTTGGTAAACAAAAAGTTCGACTTAATTCAGTTGCAATCCTTCGAACAAGATTTTCTCAAAGGCAACAAAATCACCTCCCTTCTTGAAAATAACCGCTCGCAGGTTGCCACGATTTAACGCGTCGTACAGCCTTGCAGTTTGTCACGGCATTTTGGACAAACATGCGCGAGTACTCGCCACTCTCCTTTTCCTTGGGGCAAGGGGAGTGGGGCTGCAGTGGAAATCAACCAATACGAGTGTAAGTTCGCCAGATTGAAGTGGATTCGGGCTGCAAATACGGAGCTTCAGCAGACGCATACAGAGGTTTGAGTTCACAGCCGTCGATTCAGGCACTCTAGGAAAGGCGAGTTCTCGCACGACCAGCATGACGGTGCTCGATTCGTTTCTAGCCGTTTCTGCTGAGCGGCAATTCGAGAAGCTTTCAGCTGATCAGGTATTTCAGCTCCAGTACCGAAGTATATTTCGTCTGGAGTCTGTCCCTTAAACGCAGAGTGTGGAAGCGTCTTGTTGTGCTCCGTGCCAGATTTCGTTTGGCTTCGCGGCACGTATACTGACTTTCGGTTTAGCGGGATATAGCCGCAATCTTGGCCGTCTCCATTTATAGATACGAATCAATCGGTACCACGTCGACGCAGAGACGAAGACTCGTCCCAGTCGCTCTGCAAGTCGAGCAAGGATAGCTGTGGGGACATGACGATATTCGTCCGATGTGACCATTTCTCGAATTACTCCGATTTCGGTTGAAGTGATCTTATGAACAGATTTCTTTGGACATGACGATCGATCATCGAGTCCACAAGGATTCTCTTGCTTCCATTCATGGTATCTGCTTCGCGAAAGCCCGATAATTCGAGTGACCATTTGAAGCGGCATGCGCTCTCGACAGTGGTCGATTGCTTTAATTAATCTCAATTTATCTTTAGCTTCTTGAACACGGAATCTAGCAAACGAAAATTGCGAGAGCTTGAAGACAACGAACATCAATTTTAACAGAGACGTAAGTCGCTGCCTTGAGACGCCGAATAATCGGCTTCAAATCCGTCACTTACTCAACGCCTTCGAGACTACACGATTCCTGATCGCCTGCCATTCATCGTCCGTCCATGGTTCCGCTGGACCGCTTTTGATTCCCGCTAACAACGCCTGCTCAACCTCTCCCTGCTTCTGGCTCGCAGCGGCGACCAGTGCCACGATGTACTCGCTCGCACTTGCAAACCCGGCTTGCTCAGCACTTTCGTCAACATACGACTGCAAATGATCTGGTAATTCAACGGGATTTGTTGACATCTTTATTCTCTAAGTTACAAGGGCAAATTACAACACCAACAACCCACGCCCGCCAAAATCGTTTTTCCGCACAGGCCCTTCGGGAATGACTTCCATTATAAGCTAATCGGGTCGGATTGGTAGAATCTCTCGAATGGAACCTCTGCTCGCTATGTCCCGCAAGATCGACAGAATCTTCCGATACCCTCGTATGCGTCACATTTTCAGCACGTCCTTCGCCGAGTTTATCCTTCGCAATTGGCCGCTCCGGTCACCCCAACCGGAGCGCGTTGGTTTGTGAAAACGGGAAAGCAATGAACCAAACTTTTAATCCACCCGAGAAATCGTGAGCTGCAACTGCACATCTTGCTTGTTCAGCTTCTTGACTTGTTTCGTTGCTTGGGTAAATCCTTTTGGTTTGTAAACAACGCAACCTCGTGAAGGAATCGAAGCGAAAGGAGATTAGAAGGGCGGTTCATAGGGATCGAAGCCATCGTCAATCCAAACTTGCAAGCAGATTGAAGGGATTGTGGACGCTTGCCATACAGGAGTGTCGGTTGGATAGAATTTCACGTCGCATTCGATAGCGTGGGCCGTTGCAACTGGGAGCACCAGAGGCGACTGACCATGCGACATCGCAATTTGGCTTGCATACTCAAAGTCTGTCGTCAATTGAACAAAACGACGATTGATTGAGGCATTTGGATGAAGGCCCATTGACTCGCTGAATGCCGCAACGAACTCAGACGTATCGACCCAACCATCCGGATCCATTCGGAAACCGAATACTTCGGGTGTGTGACGAAGAGACTTAAGAATGGTCCGCTGGAGTTTGTCGGCAGCGAAACCACTAATTGTTTTCTTCGGAACCGCCGTCGCTTGGACACTTGGTTGTTCAGCGTTCGAGCATCGACTTTGATCGCTTTGGATTGTGTCGACCAGCGTTAAAATAGTGTCGCGAACATGCGGTGGCAGGTAGGGCCAAGCACTACAGATTCTGTCGATTGACGACGATGGGAGACACGCGTTGTCAGCGACCGGTCTAGAACTAGTGCAAACTGTAGTGCAATTTTGCGAACGCTTCACGCGACGACATAAGTCTTTACTATGTAAGTCATTGACGTCCGACCTGAAGGAGGTGTTCACGGGACTGCTAATCTGATCGTCCTCAGTTCCTCGCTGCTGTATTTTCGTGTCGACCATATTGAACGCTTGATGTGCTTGAATACCTAGTGTTTGAGTCGATTCGCGTTGGTTTTTAGGGATCTTATTCATGTTGCGCCTCCGTTGACCGCGTCATCTCGATTCCCTGGCTCTTTTGATTTCGTCGAGGCAGCGGGATTGGTTTGAACCTGCAAGTTTGCTATTAGCTATTAGCAATACCCATCGTTGGTGATGCGCGGGATGCAATTACCAACTATCTTAATCGGGATGCAAAGTCGTACTGCTTTTCCCCAAAGGAGTCTGTAGCGTGGATGGCAGCGATTCTTACAAACCTAGAGGTATCTATGAAAAATCGGCTTCGATCACAAGTCGGGCCTGGGTGAGAATAGTGGCATTTAGTGGGGAACGCGATTGGTTTCCCCGAATTTGCACGTACCGGTAGGATACGGCAATAAATCGGTCTCGCTGGCGCAGTTCAAGAAGCCAGCAGATATTGCGAATACCGCCATCGTTGGCTTGACCAACTACAAAAGGCAACGAACATAAAAGTCTATGTAGGAACTCGAGCCCGAGGGGCGATTCGCAAATGCTCAACAAGTTGGGAAATCTGGTCGCGTGGCCAGAGATGTTGTTTCGACGAAACGTCGCCAGTGGTCGACTGAGTGCTGTCCATGCTTGAGACTCCTTCGGAATGAACTTAAGTACTCACTCTATTGGAGATTCAAGCTGGACATTTAAAAATAGTCAACTCGATGAACGAGGCAGCATTCTTGATACGTTACTGGATGACACGCGGCAGTTCCGCATCAATCTTGGTCGCGACGATCAAGCTCGGCTCGACCAGTACCTCACGTCCGTCCGCGAAATCGAAGAGCGACTGCATGTCGCTCGCCAATGGGAACTGCGTCCGAAACCGACGCCGATCATCAGCAGATGACGCTGCTCAGCAAGCTGTTCGGACAGCTTGCCGAAACCCACGAAGGCGAAGACCGGTTGTTGGACCGCACGACGATCCTGTTCGGCAGCAACATGGGCAGATTAAACCAGTTGAATTCTTGACTCGCATCAACGTTGTGCATCGTCAAGAGCGGTGTCGACGTTTCGAATTCAAGTATCGCTAATTTCCTGACATCTTTGCGAAATTACCTGTTCTCAGATACTCATGTGAAATCGGCACCCCAACTCGATGTCCTGTTGTCGACACGAACGTGACGTTACCGTCTTTAAAATCAACGTCGGCTACCTCGATGAATCCTCGAGGGATCTTAGCAACGCCTTGGATGTATCGGACCGTAAACTCTTGGTTGATGTTGTGCGCGGTCTTCACTCCGAGCTTGCTGAATGAGTTATCGTCGGCAGACGGCTTGAGTCCGTCGGCAAAAAAAGCGGTTACATCTTCGAGACCGACGCAATTGTTTCGGCCGAACCAGGGCAATTGATGGCGTCCACGATTCTCGAGCCAGAAAACCGTGCTCGTCAATACCTTGGGGTCCTTCAGTGAGAACCACAGCCAGCCTTCGTCGGCTCGCACCGCCGCCAACCATGCCGGCTTATCTGCTGAGTCCTCCGCCACAATCATCACAAGATCGGCGTAGCCTTGTTTTTGCGGCAATCGAGAAACATCAACATCGGCTGCGTCCTTAAATATCGACGGGACAGCCGTAAGACTCGTAAAGCGCTGGTTGATTGCGAGCTGTTGGTATTCGCCCTTGGCCGGATCGCTGAAGAGAGTCGAATTCGTCATCCCGAATTTGATCGGACTGTGCGAGATTTTGAACGCACCTTCGACTTCCGGCATGGCCAACGTTGCATGATGACCCAGCGGCGTCCGACCTTGAAAACCTTCGATGCGATGGCTGGAATAAACGACGTTTTGCCCATCGACGAGCTGAAGCTTTTTCGTTACTTTGCCAGCCCGCGACGTTGTTTTCATCTCCAACGTCAAGGTGCGGACCGGACCTTGTCTCTCGGTGCCGACGTGGGTCCATTTGCTCCCGGCCACTTCTCCGTGCGGAGGATGTTTTTCACCTTGGTATTCGTCGGAGTTTCCTCCAAACGGCATACAGAAAAAGTCGCCGCGCAAAGGGACCAACACCGGAACCGGATATGGATGCGTTTCACCTTGCCACGGACTGATGTGATACGGTTGAATCGGCGAAGGGTCGTTGCGATAAAAATGAACCGGCGCCATGTGACCGCCCAATTCGGTAACGGCAAGTTCCACCTGGTCCGATTGAATGACCCACGAGGCCTGTCCGTTACGTACTTGCGTGTCGGCAGCTTGGACCGTAGCCAAAGTCCCGAGGATGAGTGTAGCCATGCTTATTGTCACCATTGAATGTCTTCGTTTCATATCAGTCTCGCTTTCACATGTGATCTCGAACATTTAGTAGGTAGGTTCCAGCGATTTTATCAATGCGCTTCGCATCACGGATGCATCGGGTTCCATGCCGGTCCAAAACCAAACACCGATTACGCCTTGATTGACGAGCATCCCAAGACCGTCTAAAACGGTGCAACCCCGTGCTTCGGCTTCTCGAATTAGATGAGTCCGCGGCGGATTCCCGATAACGTCGGCGACGATCATGGAAGAACGCAACGTCGAAAGATTGATTCCAAGGCTAGCCTGAGCGTCGTAGAGTCCAATCGAAGTCGCATTGACCACGATGTCCGCATCGTCCGGTACGGCAAATCCTTCTCGCCAAGGGAGCCATTCGCTTTGAATCTTCACCTTTTCACGCAGGACGGATACCAAATTCAAGCCTCGCGATTCGGAACGATTGACGATTAAAATTCGATTGGCACCGGCGAGCCCAAGTTCAACGGCAATGGCTCTCGCAGCGCCCCCGGCGCCGAACACCACCACCGATTTGCCTTGCGGGTCGGTGACGGAAGCAAGCGAGCGAAGAAAACCTTTCCCGTCGGTATTTTCTCCGATGAATTTGTTTTCGCGTCGCACGACACAATTCACCGCTCCCATAATCGCAGCCGATTCGCCTAAGCCGTCAAGGTGCTCGATAACGCTAATCTTATGCGGCATACTGCAGTTGAAGCCCCGGTAGCCCATCGCTCGTGCGCCGCGTACCGCATCACCAAGATCGGCGGGCGCAACCTCCATATTGACATAAAGCCAATGCAGCCCATGGTGCACAAAGGCTGCTTCGATCATCGCGACAGTGGGATTTCCTGCCGCGCCCTGCGACATCGATCCGACAAGCTCCGGACAGAAGTTGGATGTGTCTATGTTCTCTGCTCCTTGATCAAGTTAAAAAGCTATCTCAAAACTGGTCACGGAGCGCGGCTACTGTGACTACGAATGAACAAAAGAAAATGGAGCTTGTTTTCAACATTGACTCAACTAAGATTTCTTTTTCGCCGAAGAAATCGAATTTCTGGTGCGACGCGAGGATCGCGTTTTAGCGATCAATTTTTCGGCGACTTCTTTGTCGAGTGAAGGCGGTGCTTCTCGAATCATGTACTGCGAATGTACCAAAGCCGAGCAATCTTTCAATAGTGGATAGTGTTCAAGTATGAAAAACTGCTTGCCGCTGCGGCGTCTCAAGACATTCTGGACTTTGGTGTACGAGAACTCGTCAAGCTGGCGTTTTCAGGGGCGCCGCTCGGTTCTCACGTGGATTTGGTATCGATTCTCGTGCTTTCCTTCAGCGTTAAAATGTCGATGTTCTCGTTTTTCGATCGGGTTTGGTTTGAGCTAAATTTGGTGAACGGTACGGACAATCAGATTGGAACGTCTATGGGGCGTTTGAGTTTCCTCTTTCTAAATGCAGTCGACGTGTAGACCCATCTAAGTCGTGTCGGTGGAGGATTGTATATGAACCACGTGCTGTTCCGCTCTGCATCGACTAAACGAAACTTGCAAATTGGCTTCACGACGTAATCCTCTGGCATTGAGCGTCGCTATTTGCCTAGTTAATAGCATCTTATGGAAAGATGCGAAAAACGTGCACCACGCGTTTCGTTTGACCGACCAGGAGTCGGGGCGCGTCCTGAATATAACGATTGAAATCCACACACGCGAACTTGGCAGGTATAGTGCAGTGGAGGCGGACTTAGCCAAAGCTAGCATGCGAGACCGCTGGCTGTACTGTTTCTTGCATGCACACGAATACGAACCGGAAACTGTTTCCGGAAGCGGCGATGCAATTGGCAACGCAAACGATCACGAAAATAGCAGAGATAACCGAGGATAAGACGATCTTAGGCAACCGGACAATAAAAACGTACCAACGAACCCACAGCAGTTCGAAAAATGCTAGCGAACCAATGGATTTGTCCGCAACGCTAAATGTCGTTTCCAATCGTGGATTTTCATATCGCTAGCGTTTTGCGAATTGCTTTAGCGCC
>CAMDKL010000111.1 GCA_945900945.1 Pirellula staleyi DSM 6068 | reverse complement strand
TATGTACACCTGACGTCCAAGGGAAAGGAATCCAAGGTAGCAATCGTAGCATGGTTGCGAAAGCTGATAACGATCCTAAACCTACTGATCAAGACAGACCAACTATGGATAACAAAAAGAGCGTTTTGAGTTGTGGTCAAAACGCTCTCAATGACTTCCCATCGGCGCGGCTATCCCTCGCAAGGTTGTATCCCCATAGAGCCTTGTTCCGTTTGACCGTGCGTGAAGCATTAGGGCAATCCGAAGGTAAAAAGAGAATGATTTTCCGAGTTTATGCCTCAGAAAATCCCGGGGTTTGGGGCGGGCCCCAAGGAGCACTGCGGGCACAGCCTCAAAACAACGGAAATCGCAAATTTACAATTTTTGCGATTCTGCTATTGCCAAATATTAAGACCGTCGCTGACCCAAACCAAGCTCAACCACTTATTTGCGAATGACACGTTATGAATAGGTCCGGCTGTCCTCAGCCGGACAATGCGAATGTAGGTCCGGAGTGTCAGCCTGAGGACAGGCTGACCTACGTGGAGCTGAACTACGTGGAGCTGAACTACGTCAACGTCTTTCGAAAGCTGTTGATTTCACCGATTTCCTCTTCACTCAGACGAAACTCCAATGCACCACAAATCCCTGCAACTTGCTCGGCGGTCCGAACACCGACAATAGCGGCTGTGATCGCTCTCTGATGCAGAACCCAAGCCAGTGCAATTTCACCTGCCGTTCGGTCATGTCCCAATCCGATCTCCGCCAGTTTCTCAGCAATCTTCAAGTTGCGTGAAAGTAGCGGTTCCTGAAAATGAGGGTTTCGAACGCGCCAATCATCCTGCGCCAAATTTGCAACGCGTTCATGCGACATGGCGCCAGTAAGCAACCCAGAACCCATCGGCGAATAAGCCAGAACCCCGATATCATTTTGGGCAGTATAGGGCAATGTCTCTAGCTCGACCTCGGGTCGCACGAGTGAATAGGGCGGTTGCAGCGAAGTGACTGGTGCAATCGCTTGCACGCGTTTCAATTGTTGGACATTGAAATTGGAGACGCCGATCCATCGCACTTTTCCTTCTAATTGAAGTGCCGCCAAAGTCGCCCAGCCCTCTTCGACAGCTTCGTCCGGCTCGGGCCAATGGATCTGATACAAGTCGATGGTTTCGACCTGCAATCGCCGCAGGCTGTCTTCACATTCCTGACGAATAGAAGCCGGCCTCAAGTCTTTTTGAATCTGCCGTTCTTGATTCCAGTTTCTTCCGCATTTCGTGAAGACAAAAGGGCGCTTTCCTGAATAGTTGTTCAACGCCTGCGCGACAACTTCCTCCGAATGACCAAGCCCATAGACGGCCGCCGTATCAATCCAATTCATACCCGCATCCAAGGCTGCATGAATTGCTTTGACCGAATCGCGATCATCCTGAGAACTCCATGAAAACGCCCATCCGGCCCCTCCGATCGCCCAAGCGCCGATTCCTAGCGGGGAAAGTACCATATCCGAATTGCCGAGTCGTTTGTTTTGCATATGCGCCTATTGGGAAAAGTGAATCTAGTCCATGACGCTCAATTCTATTCTTTCTTGCTCTCAAAATCGATATCCAACCCCTTCCCGTCTTTTGCGCCCTTCCTACAACGTCTGCCGGCTTACGATGCGTTTTTTGCTAGCGTTTCCAACTTCAGGATTTGGACATCCAGCCAGCGAGGCAAATTTGTCATATCCGTGTACAACGTGAACGGACTCCGGCTTGATGGCACACTTTATAATGTATTTGAATACGCTGCCGAACTTGACTTTGTCAATTCAATATGCTTTAGGCTTTCCGCAGTCTAAGATTTAATGAATGCCTTCCTGGTTAGCTTGCCCCCCCTTGCTCTCTGCATGCTCCTTGGCGACCACAGCTTGAAAGACTCTACGCGCAAACCCCTTTAGTCCTTTTGCAGTACGTCGAATTGAGTCCACGACGGACCGGGGGAGTAGACCTTCCATGACGGCTCCAAGAAAAGTTGCGCCCCCCTCACCAAAGAACAAAAACCATGACCATGATTGCGTGAACGCTTACCAAAGGAACGGCAAGTTCGAGGGTATACGGGCGCAAAAACGAAAGGTAAAATGCGTCTAAAGCCAAGTCCCCTATCCGCTAACTCCTTGAGCTAGTCCATGCTGAATGTGCAAGACTATGAGAAACTGGGCAGTTTCTACTTAGGTAAGAAGTATGATCTCGGAGGCCGAAAGCTTCTTGACGAATTGGTCAACTATGATTCGAAAGATCTCGTAACACATGCACTTTGTGTTGGAATGACGGGCAGCGGTAAAACCGGTTTGTGCCTCAGTCTTTTGGAAGAGGCGGCGATCGATGGCGTACCTGCTATCTGCATCGACCCAAAGGGAGACTTGGGGAATTTGCTGCTGGCTTTTCCTAATTTAGCACCCTCTGATTTTCAAGAGTGGATAGAGCCAGCCGAAGCCACAAGGCAAGGTAAACCGCTTGAGGAGATCGCAGCCGAGACGGCCAATCGATGGCGAAAAGGACTGAGTGATTGGCATCAGAAAGCGGACCGAATCCAACGCTATCGCGACTCAGTGGACGTCACTATTTTTACTCCGGGTAGTAATATCGGGGTTCCGATGACGGTACTCAGAAGCTTCGACGCACCTCCGCAAGCGGTACGCGAGGATGCCGAAACGATGCGTGAAAGAGTCTCGTCCGCTTCGTCTGGTTTGCTAACATTGCTTGGTATCGATGCAGATCCGTTGACGAGTCGCGAGCACATTCTACTTTCCAATATTTTTGATCAAGCGTGGAAAAGCGGAAGCAACCTCAGTTTAGAGGATCTAATTCGGCAGATCCAATCGCCACCGATTAAAAAAATTGGCGTAATGGATTTGGATTCATTCTATTCACCGTCGGACCGCGCCAAATTATCGATGAGCCTCAACAACTTACTCGCGTCGCCGTCGTTTGCGGGCTGGTTGGAAGGTCAAACGTTGGATATCAAGGGATTGCTCTATACATCGGATGGCAAGCCTAGGCTGTCCATTATTTCGATCGCCCATTTGAACGATTCAGAACGAATGTTTTTCGTGACGATTTTCCTTGGTGAGTTGCTTGCCTGGATGCGAGCTCAGCCGGGTACAGGGTCGTTGCGAGCGATTTTTTACATGGATGAGGTCTACGGATACTTTCCTCCCTCGGCCAAACCGCCGTCTAAACCTCCGATGTTAACTTTGCTAAAACAAGCTCGCGCGTTTGGGCTTGGGATCGTGCTTGCAACCCAGAATCCAGTCGACTTGGATTACAAGGGACTTTCGAACATGGGGACTTGGTTCCTGGGTAGATTGCAAACGCAGCGAGACAAGGATCGGGTGCTGGATGGTCTTGAGGGAGCATCTATGCAGCAGGGGAGTGCGTTTGACCGTCCAACGATGGAACGATCGCTTTCGGCTCTTGGTAATCGTGTGTTTTTGATGAATAACGTCCATGATGATGGGCCGACCCTTTTTCAATCGCGGTGGGCTTTGTCGTTCTTGCGAGGTCCAATGTCGCGGGAGCAAATCTCCAAACTCATGTCGGAGAAAAAGAACTCGGCTCGACGAAATGGATCGAAGGAGGCTGGTACGGCAACGGGTTCAGGTGGGATAGCCAAAGACGCTGGAGCTCGTCCGATCATTCCACCCGACATAACGGAAAAATTCCTGATTCCAACGAAGGTCGAAGTCAGGAATAGCAAAAAGGTCTACCGCCCCGCCATCCTTTGTCAGTCAAGCATTCACTTTGTCAATTCCACGGCTGGGGTCGACTATTGGGAGGATGTGCAGTACATGGTTGACATTCAGGATTGCATACCTGATCCGCTTTGGGATCACGCGAAGAAAATCGAGCCGGATGGTTTGCAGCTCGGCAATCAGCCTGAGGATGGATTTAACTTTGTGGAATTGCCAGCGGAACTGTCATCCAGCAAGAACTATTTTTTGTGGGAAAAAGCCATCAAAGACTACTTTTTCCGGCATGTGCAGTGCACGGTCTACACATGCAAAGCGATCAAACAAACAACTTCACCTAGGATGAGCGAAACGGATGCACGGATAGAGTTGTCGCATGCGGCGAGAGAGGCACGCGACCAAGTTGTGGAGAAGTTAAAAGCTAGATTTAGCGAGAAGATTCGTTCTTTTCAAACGCGCATCTTGGCTGCCCAGCAGCGATTAGAGAGGGAACAAGAAGGCGCAAAAGCCAAGCAAATGGAGGGGTTTTTTAATATTGGAACAACTATCCTAGGGGCGTTGCTCGGCAACAAGATCGCAAGCCGCGGAAATGTTTCCAAGGCTGCGAGCGCTTTAAAAGGGTTAGGAAAAGCCACTGCTAAACAAGGAGATGTGATGCGAGCCCAAGAGACTTACGAGGAACTCATGGCAGCCAAAGACGATCTGGAGCGCCAATGCCAAGATGAAATCGAATCGGTATCGAGTCAGTTCTCGATCGAAAATTTAGCATTGGATTCGATCGATATTCCGGTTCGCAAAGCGGATACTAAAACAAAATTGCTTGCGCTGGTGTGGGTGCCGTGGCAGGTAAACGGCCAAGGGATCGCAAGTGTGCTGATTGGCTAGAGTTGTTTTGGTTCTGTTCTGACGATAGTGGTGGGTATAGCGGCTTTAACGCCATCGCTTTACCCCAATCCGACCACGGTTCTCGTGTGTCGGAGCGAATTCATTACCAAAGAGAGTGCGGATTGCGTAAAATGGAGAGCATCGGACGATCTTTTGGTTTGACCTATCATTTAGTCTTCTTTCTCATTTCCTCCTTTCCGTTTTGGTTTTTCGTGTGGTTCATGTTTTAACATCTCATCGCCTCGGAGCTGGTAGTTTATTGCTACGGTTATTCCTTGCCCATTATTGCGCGGCGCTATTGATGATGTGCTGGACGCCCTTGCTGGTGAGTACGGCTCAAGAACCAGGCGGGATGCCCCGATTGACGTTGCCTGACAAGACCCCCGACGTGCTGACACCAGGAATACGTCCTGACGCGATCATCATGCGGAATGGAATGGGCGAGAGTATTTTTGTGCCCAAGTTGCGGTTCGAAGATTTTGAGCGATTTCTCAGTTCTGAGAAGGACATTCCAGCGATAAGTTCGTTGGAAAAGTTAGAACGCATGGAAGTTTCCGTCGCTATTGACCAAGCGATAGCTCGACTCAAAGTTAACCTTGAAGCGAACCTCTCCGAATCGAATAGGAGCTGGCTAAGCATCCCGATCGGGTTAGGGGCGGTTCAAGTGACACCCTCGCTACGCAAAAGCGACGATGAAGCCGGGGGCACACTTGAGTTTCCAAAGATTCGCATTTCAGATGACAGTTCAGGTTATATTTGGCGACTCGCACCAGGCGATCAGGGGCAGCGCAGCTTGCAATTCGAAGCGGCATGCAATTTGCGTACTTCCCCACAAGAACAGTCGTTGCGATTGGATCTGCCTTCGGTACCGACTGCCGTTCGATTCGAGTTGCCGATCGGAAATTGGGAATTAAACGTTGTAGGTAAAGGCACGGAGGTCGTGGAACCATTTCGAGACACCGATTCTCATTCGGTTGCGATCGCACATATTTCGGGTGGATCCACTACATTTAGTTGGACGAAGAAGTCGGTTGCCGATCAAGTTCAAGCGATCGAAGTTGAGAGTCAGACGAAATATTTACCACTCACAGAAGCGGGGGAATTTCGTGCGGTTGCGAATTTGGCGATTCGAGGCCCTAAGACGTTAGGCGGTCGACGGTTTCTGATCACACTTCCAGATCGAAGCCAGTGGCGAGAACCGATGACCTCTCCGATTTCTTTTCCAGGATATCGATTTGGAAGATCCGAAGTGACTGCGGTAAACGCGAACACGGTGCTTCTTTTGGAATTCGAGGAGGCGTTCTCAAGGACTGAAATAGAGTTGCCAATTGAATGGCAAACGTCCAATATGCCGGATTCGAATCCGATTCCGTTTTCTATGCTTCGAGTCGAAGGAATTCAACGGCACGTTGGTACTGTTGATTTGGCTGTGCCGCGAAACGTATCTTTCCAGTGGGAGCCACAAGCAGGAATTCAGTTCGTCAAGCAATCGCAGTCAAGTGACGGTAGCGATACGCTCAACTACAACTTCCGATTCAACCAGCAAACGGAGCCATTGATTGTTCATTGGAACATGGGTAATCGAGCTTCTGATTTAAAGGCTTCCTATAACATTGTTTACGATTTGTCGGATTTACGGCTCAGCGGTACGATTGATATTTTAGGCGATGTGCGGCTACTGCCTTTTTTGCAGTTAGATGTTCGAGGCTGGACAGTTGATCGGGTTCAGTTGCAGCCGTCGGGCCGCGATTTAGATCTCCTTGCGATTCGAAGCCGGTCGACCCTTGAGTCTGACGGGACACAACAAAGCACGACATCCATACCGCTGAGCCTTGGAGAACTGTTGGATGGATTGCAGTCCACGAATGGCAACGCGGTCGGAAACCGAACTCCGGACGACGAGACGCCAATGCCAACGGACAACCTTTCAACAATGCCCTTATTGAGCTCAAAAGAAGCATTTTTGAGCTCAAGAGAAGAGAGTGTCCGTCAGCTAACACGGAGTATTTCGTTTACATTGTCTCGTTCGAGTGGACTGGTGGAGAACTCAGAGAATTCGAAACGAGAATTCGGTTTTTCTTTGCCGATGCTCTCCTGGTTGGATCCGGAATCGCAACAGAGGCTATCGGTTAGCGTGGGTGGGGAGATGACAGTTCAATCCAGTACTACGAAATTGGGAACTGGAGATCGTCCATCGGAAATATTCAAGCGAATTCCTGAGGCACTCTGGAATCAAAGCGAGCAGAAAGCGGGGCAGCAGTCCGCATTGACAACCATTCCATCACTTAGTCGACTTTCCATTTTGAAGGTTCGATTTGCTACGTCGACGTCTTGGGTCGATTGGAATGGAACTTCGGAAAAGACGGGAACAGTCATTCAGGCGAGTGCAAGGACAAGAATAGCCTTGACTGGCGAGGGGCTCGACATTTCCCAAACTTGGCGATTGGTATCAGACGGCGGAATTGCGAAAACCATAAGAATCGCAGTGCCCAAAGAGTGGTTAACTCCATTGAATGCTCCCGCCGATCAAAGCAACTCACTCGAATGGAGCATCGACAATGTCCCCGTTTCCGCCAACTTAATTCAGGACTCGTTTGCGGTACATTTCCCACCCTTTGTTTCGCCTACATTCGAACAACGATACGGTTGGTTGCAGCTCATCATCCCAAGTGCACAGCCTACAGCCGAATCCGGCTACGAACGGAAGTTGACGATTCGCAAGCAATTGAACTATCAAAAAAAGTTACATAATTCCCCGAGTTCGTTCGATTGGCTATTGCCCTGGATTGCAGTTGACCGGCCCGATGATTCCATTTTCGTGGAAGAGTTTGTAGGAGATATCGTGCATGACGACGGAATCCGTTGTGTTGTACAGTCGCCGCTCGGTGGGGTCGAGGAAGTGGTTCCTGTAAGTGAAAGCAGCTCGTCCTCAATACCGTTCGATCGAACGCAGTTGGAACCTCGCTTGGTCGGAGGCCTGAGTTTGCAGCCCAATGTCAAAGAATTGGGTTGCGATGTCGAGGCCGTTTGGCTTCAGACAATTGTCAATGCAGTAGAGCAACGAGATCGGTTTGTCGTGCGACTTAAAACGCGAGATAATTCGGTTTCGTTGATTCTGCCGGCTAGTCGAATCGCCAACAGTGAGTTTATCATCAATGGCCGAAAAGCCATACCGAATCGCAATCCCTTGGATGTCAATCGCGTTGATCTTCCTTTGGATACTTCAGGATTGAACTCAATTGCCCCATCAGAAAAGACTTACGTGTTGGAAGTTTTTCTTTGGAGGTTAAACAAATCTCAATGGCTCAAAACACTTCAAGCAGAATTGCCATCCATCGTCAATTGTAGAACGCGTGCTCCTTTGGTCTGGCAGATTGTGGTGCCAACTACGGTGCATATGATTGGCAATACATCCACTTTAATGCCGGGGTACCGTTGGGCATGGCTTGATCTTTGGTTTGGTAGGAAGAGTGATTGGACTCAAGAGACGATTGCAAACCAAATGGGTGCAACGATACAGCCTTTTATTAGTCAACAAACCAACGAATTCGTTTTCTTTTCGCTTGACCATACGGTAGGAATGAAAGTCTGGACGGCCCCTCGCTATTTGCTTTGGGCACCCGTTGCTATGTTCGTGCTCATTGGATCTTTCTTTGTCATGGAATTTAGGTGGATTAGAAAGCCATGGATCGGCGTTGTGCTATTGCTTTCCAGTTTGGCTTTTTCTCAATGGGCTTTTGAACTTTCGATTGCGCTCGTCCAGTGTTTTGTCGCTGCAATTGGTATTTCGGTTTTGTACTCAACATTGAAATGGATGGTTGATCGTAGGGCGCGGCGTCGAAGTGTCTTTGCATTGAGACCTTCGTCGCCATTGATTCCATCGGCGATTCGATCTCCTGCTCTTTCAGGCTCTGCGGTGTTGTCGAAACCTGCATCAATAGTATTACCCCTGTCGACGACGATTTCGACCGAAGCAGAGGGTGTCCAGCAATGACGCGAAATCGATTTGGAGTCAGTTTATTTCTGGCGAGGGCTCGGCTCGTCTGTCTATTTCTGTCGATGGTTTCCATCGGCTTTGGCCAGCGAGAGGATTCTCCATCGAGCGGGATTCCGTACAGAAGGGTTTTTGTTCCCAATAACGATCTCGGATCGATTGGGCTTGATGACTTTACTCCCATTGACATCAAGCTCTTGGAAGAGCTCATGCAGAAGGTTTCCAAACCCAGCCCTTCCGACGCGGCCAGCATTGACGTCCTAGATATTGCAGGCGGGATGAGGTTGCAGTCGTCGTACTATGTCGCGAAACTCGTAGGTGCAGATCTGCTTTCGGAACGATCGCGATTGACCTTGGCAGGTTCCCCTCATCCTGGCGAGCGAGTCACGCTAAGACCTTGGTCACTCGCTGTTCAGACATCCGGCATTGTCGGTTCACGACCAGAATCGCAAACCTTACCAAGCTTGATTTTCGATGGCCAGGGGGCACCGCAGATTGCGGTGATGACTTCCGAGCTCATTGGGAGCGGAGAGGGAGTGGCTCGATCGGGTGAATTCCATTATCCGTTTGGTTGGTCAGCCAGGGCTGATTCAGCTAGCACACCGAATAATCTTAAATTTTCATTTGAGATTCCTAAATGTGCTAATAGCTGCCTTGTTCTTGCGTTACCGCCTCAGGCGGTTGTTCAAGACTGTTTGACAGTTTTGAGACGGGTGGATGAATGGGCGGAAATCGATCTCAGGCTAAAGGGCTGGGAGGATTTCTCAAAGGAAAATCTACGTGAGCAAAACCCATCTCGAAGGCCTGAGTCTCTATGGCTGATTGAACTCGGTGGCAGTCCGTTCGTTTCCTTTTCTATAGCACTTGGAGTTGGAGTCCGTCTACAACATGACGCAAGTGGTTCAGAGGTCCATCGCTATCGGCAACTCATTCGATCCCAGAGCCTAGAACATTTTATTGAGGGACAAGAATTGCGTACAACCTGCGAGGCTGAAGTCAAGATCTCGCCGGGACAACCATGGATGCGAATGAGTCTAGCACCAGGTTCAAGACTACGTCGACTTTCCGTCAACCAACAAGATGTGGATTGGAAGGTGGAAAACGGATGGATTCAATGGAGTACAGTTCCCGCTTTACAGGAATCATCCTCAGCTGGCTCCACTAGCGTATTTGCAGAGTTCATTTCGCCACTACCAATGGGAGAAATAGAAAAATTTGAGTTGCCGGAAGTTTCGTTTGATCAGGGCTACGTCATGTTGGGAACCACCTTCGTTCATACGGTATCCCCTTGGCGACTAACCAACGTGGAATGTGAAACGAGTCGTATCGTCGAGCCAACCGTAGATGCAAAGACAGCCGGTGTGAACCGTCTTGAGTTCTCATGGTACGCTAGTCCGCCCCATTTTGCCGTTGGGCTTGAGCCTAGCCCTCTAACCCGACGCTGTGAAATACTGACACAACTGACGAACGACGAACAAAGTACATTGGCATTCGTCCGAGCCAAGCTTTATTTCGCGGAACAGGACTCGTCTCAGGTCAAGGTTTTGATCGCACCTGGTTGGAGCGTTCAATCTATCCAATCGCTAGATCCAGGTGATGCCGTCACTGTTCAACCTAAATCGGATTCCATTGCGACTGCCCGCGAATTGCAATTGTGCTGGCAGCGTGTTCAAAGGAGTCGAGTTGGTGAAATCGAAATCCGATTGGTCCGCAACTCAGAGGAAACCTTAGGGCAGTTGAGAAGCGTTGTAAATAACTCCATTATCCATTTGCCGGGTTGGAAATGGAGCAACACATTGGTGGTTGAGGACAGCGGCATATTTGAATTGCAGCTTAGCGATCTTCTCTTGGATAACTTGGTGGCGAGCGAGTCGATACCTAGCTGGCAAAAGTCACTCTTGCCGCGAATGAGCAAGTACCATGTTTTTCGTTATGAATCGTCTGAATCGGACAACTCAATCATCGTTGGCAAAGCCGAGTCGGAACAGGGAGAAACCACAATCCTACCCAGCGACTTGGTCTGGCTCGCGAAACCTAATCGCCATCAAGCTAAGTTAAAGATAGAGATTGATCGCATCTCCGATACCGCTCTACGAGCAAAGTACGAGATTCAACTTACACTGGGTTCGAATCGGAACGAGTCGATATTCATTGAACTGCCATCGGAGAACATCCTTTGGCGTTCTAAGGAAGGGCAAAAATGGAATCCAATCAGTCCGATAGATTCCAGCTCCCCATTAATCAATCCGGGATCTCGGGTATGGCAATTTGACCTTCGTCAAATGGGGGCAGATTGCACATTGCTGGCTGTCATCGATTCGGAGATAAACGCGGACCGAGAAGCGGTATTTGCGGTCCCCAAGTTGATCGATACCCATTTAGCAGTGCAGGAAGCTAGAAGTATAGCAACCGACGTTTCGATCCGTAGTAGTGATGAAACATCCCGATGGATCATCGATGAAGCGGGCAATAAATTTCTGAACTTCAATGCCGCCTCATCGCATCCTATTTTGACTGCAAAGGTGTCTGACAAGTTACCTTTAAAAAAGTGGTTCGCAACCAAAAATGAATACCATACAGCTGTTGATGCGTTCGGATGTCAAAATGCATCGATTCTGATTCGGTCGAGCTCACCACCCCAAAACATCCTTGTGATTGAACTCGACTACGGTTGGGAGCCTGTATCCGTACGATTGCAAGGATCTTCGATCAGCCAACCTGTTCCCTTTCGAATGGACGGCAGACGGTTAGTTATTACTCCCGTGGAACACGAACTCGGGGGAGAGATCGAGTTGCACATCGATTTGACAGGCCCTCGACTGCCGAAGACTTTTAGCCTTGGAACCATGGGCGAGAACTTCTTGTTTCAATGGCCTGATTTTTTAGCGGATACGAATTGTCTAAGTCAACAACGCTATTTGTGGTTACCTATCAATATGCAGCTTGTCGAATTGGACTATTCTTTACAGGTGCATGAGCAGGAAAGTTGGCCACTTTGGCGATGGGGGCGACAGGTCGTTACATCATTGTTCGGGTATTCAAGCATTGAGGTACCGGTGCAATCCATGGTTAGTTCCAAAACCACATGTGATTTAGTTCCGCAGTGGGTTTCTCCAGATTGGCAAATTGTGCTGGGAACATTCAACGACGAACCGACGCACTCATCTGTAGGAACACGCAGCGTTCGAACTGGTATTCGGATTGCGAAAGTTGACTCCGATCGTACGCACATGGCATTGTTCTTTGCGTTGATTGCATTGATCACACCTCGATTGATTATGTATCGCCATCACGCTGCCGCAATGGTTGCAGCATTCCTAATCGTGTGTGCCCATACAGCACCGATAGGTATTGCGCGTTTTGCCTATACGGGCTTGATTGGTATGTGTATCGGTTTCATCTCTTTCATGATTTACAGACTGTTGTGTAGACCTATGAACACGGACGGTAGTGTTTCGCAACGCAATTCGGCGAGATGGTCTGCTTGGAAGGATCGTTTGGGTGAAAACGGATCAGAATCGAATCGTTCGAACGTAGCGCCTATTGCGAACGTGCATACTGCTGCTGCCAAATTGGGATCACTGGGAATAGTTTTTGCGATACTTTTAGGAGCTCCGAGTGAGTATTCGCCACTCGCGCCCCGTGCAATGGGCCAAGAGAAGACCGATGGTGGACGGACACACGTCTATCAGATCGTAATCCCAATGGACGATGCTGGAAGCATGGCCGGAACCAATGCCTATATTCCAATCGAGATGTTGGATACTCTGAATGGAAAGTCAGATCGAGTCCGGTTTGCCGAGCGTGGCACGCACCCTTTCTCAGCGAAGTATACCTTGCGAGTAGGGACTCGAGGACGCGTTTTTAATTCGGCAGACCAAATCACAATAGAGTACCATTTCTTGGTTGGCGATGATCTGGCCCCTGTTCGCTTTCCCATCAACGGCTCGCAGTTGCAACTGCCAAGATTCAGCGTAGATGGAATCGAGCTGAATCTTGGTAATAGGCTGCGCAGTCGAGGTTTGGAATGGATTTGGACTCCGGACAAACCCGGTAGGCATTCGATCCAAATAATTTCACAACCGGTTTTAAAGTTTAATGATGCGGATCGCAATCGAGAGTCTTTCGTTCAGCAATTAGACATTGCGATTCTCCCCATCGCAAACGCGACCATTGAGGTTGAAACCGACTTGCAAAACAGTATCGAAATAGTCTCGCGTGGGCGGGTTACCAACCCCGCGGCGGGTCGCTTTGTTGCCATGCTCGGTGCCGTAGATCGACTGCAGTTCAGTTTGATTTCCCCAATGGTAAAGTCAGGTGGTGCATTTTCCACGTCGCCGCCGACTATTGCAGAACTTGGTAATGTGCCTGTAATGCATACGGAGTTATTTCTTCAAAACGATATTTTGCAAGCCAAAACGATTGTCGATTATCCCAAAGGAATGGCCGTTGGCCGGGAAATCGAAATCGAAGCCGATCTCCAGTGGTTGCCAGTAGGAACACAGTGGGGGGATGCACAATGGGTAGATTCGCGATCAGGCAGCACTCTGTCTAGAAGGCGATACGTGCTGGAATGGAAAAACGATTCGAGCGTTCCCAACCCGATCGCAATATCCAATCGCGATCTTCAAATCTCAGTAGTTTGGGTTCCGCAATCAGCAAGTCACAGTCTCAATGTCTTGTTCGCAGAATGCCTTGATCGACGAACGCGTCGTGGTACCCTCCGATATTCACGAGCGCCAGGCTCTAACTGGAGCATCGAGGGAATTAGTACATGGAATTCAGTCATTGACCCAAAAAATCGACTGGATTGGCCTGAGTTAAAAGCTAATCCATATGCTACAAGGCTGCGGATTCCAGCGAATGGCGGGTCGGGGATCCTCAAACCCAAATCGAATTCCGATCGTCAGCAAGCACGCATTACGACCAAATGGGTTGTCGATCAAAATTGGGAAACCTTGACTTCTCGCATCGAATTGCTCGGTGGTAGTTTTACTTCCGACATGCTAGTCGTCGATCTGCCTAGCGATTTTACTGTGACCGATCTATATAACCGGAACGGACCAATCCGGTTCTTGCAAAAAAAGTCCATTGGCAAGCTGCATTTGCAAATACTAGCAGAGCGAAAGTCACTTGAAGTAAGCGATCTATGGATTCAAGCCAAGCGACAAGCGTCGGATGCTTTCGAACGTGCTCGTCAACTGGAATGGCTGGATCTCCCATGGTTAGCCTTGCCTAGCAGTATCAATTCAGATCAAACGATGGAGGTCTTTGCTTCAGAGTTTTATGCTCTTCGCTTGGAGTCAGAGCCCGCACTGATTTTTGGAAAAGGGCAAAGCCTCCCTGTTCTCAATTTAGCCAAATCTTTCTCGGATATCCATTCGAAAGCTTTGGCTGCCTCTCGATACCATTTGATTCAACGAAATGAGCCCCTGACGGGCAAGTTGATGTTAAAACTGAATCCGAATTCCAATACACGGGAGATAACGGTTTCGGGCCAGTTATTGAGTTCGGTATATTCAAGACCTTTCTTTGTCCTCGAAGTGCCTACGTCGCTAAGGGACAGATGGCATAGCGAATTGCGGATAAACGTAATTCCGTGTCCTGAACCCGACAAAGCATGGCTTCAAGTCTATTTACCGGACCCGACTAGTTTAGATCGCGAAAACCAAATATCCACGGTTGTCAGGTTTATACCGCGATCGGACGAGACCCTTAGCGATTCCGAATTGACTACTCGAATTCACTCGCTCGACCGTGGCTTAATACCGACCTACGGAATAGATCCGGTGGTGGTTGCTAACGCAAAAAACATATCGGGCGCAAATTCGAATCCCGACAAGTCAACCTCAGGACCCTCTGCGATAAAATGCATTCATCGTATTCGCAATGTCGATTTATCTGCCTCATCGACATCGCAATATGTTTCCTTGGAATCTCAATACTGGATAGAGCCGACGGACGAATCACTGTCCGCGATTGGGAAACTGGAGTGGCAGATCGGGGATGACGTGGAGATCTTATCCATCGACGTTAACGGCAAGCCTTTGGATTTCGAACAGGACGGTCGTCGCATCCGATGCCCTCTCAACGCAGCAGGGCTGTTTTCCGACGTAAACGTTTATACCAAGCATAGAATCAATGGCAAAACAGAGGGCAAGCTAACTATCGATGCACCGAAATGGATGGGCTCTCTAGTAAACGCCCCTGTCCTATTGATCGACGATCCGCGAATTGATGTGATGCAAACTGGGCTACCAATTGCGGCAACAGTTCAACCGCAGGCCATACAGGCCATTACCGAATCGTGTCTGGAAATTGCCGAGAATTCGGAATTGCGTTGGCCCAATTCTGGTTCAATCGATCTAGGCTCAGAATTGGATCTGTGGATGAAATACTGGAATCAAAAAGCTTATCGCTTTTTAGAAGACTGGTCTGAAGCGGGAGACTCCGGCGATCATGCGGCATTTGGGAAAGCGGTACGGCGTTGGCATTCGCTGGAAACGTCAGTAAGACCACTGGGAAAGACGAAGTTCATAGGTCGGCGTATGGAAACTTTCAATCGAATGCACAATCGCTCAAGCGATCCAGTTGCATTGGGTTTGGTCCAGACGACCACCCGCTCGTCGCGAGTCAACCATTGGGCTTCGCTGTTCGGATGTTTGCTCATTCTGCTGAGCCTGATTTGGCTGGCACCGTGGATGGGCGCATTCCTTTGCGAACGGCCTTGGTGGTACTTACTGGGCTTGGGATTGTTTTCTTGGTTAGTATTCGGAACGATTCTACCAGCCTTAGTTCTTGGTTTGATTGGGTTGGTCGTAGCGGCTGACAGCTACTGGATAGTTACCTCGCGACTTCGACGAAGCGGGATTCGCGGACTACGGTCACTTTGATTTCACCTGGATAAGTCAGCTGCTCTTCGAAGGACTTGGCAATGTCTCTGCAAATTTTGGCCGCAACAGCATCGTCGGTGTTTTTCGAGCTAACGATCACTCGCAATTCGCGTCCGGCTTGGATTGCAAACGCCTGTTCAACACCATTAAATCCTTTTGCAATGGCTTCCAATTCTTCCATCCGTTTAATGTACCGTTCGAGGGATTCTCGTCTCGCACCGGGGCGTGAGGCACTGCATGCATCTGCCGTAGCGACCAGGAGCGTATACGGAAACTCGGTGGTTAATTGGTCATGATGTCCAAGAGCCGCATGCACGACTTGTTCATTCTCGCCGTTTCGTTTTAGCAAGTCCGCGCCGATTTTCGGATGGCCTCCTTCCAATTCATGATCGGCGGCCTTTCCAATGTCGTGCAAAAGACCGCAGCGCCGGGCCAATTGAGGATTGAGTCCGATCATTTCGGCCATCATGCCTGATAAAAATGCAACTTCGACGCTATGCCGTAGAACATTTTGCGAATAGCTTGTTCGGAAATGGAGTCTGCCTAACATGTCAATCGTTCGTTCATGCAGCCCCTGGATATTGACTTCCTGGGCAGCTTCTTCGCCTTTACGACGAATAAACGCTTCGATTTGTTTTTCGGTTGCCGCAACGATTTCTTCAATGCGAGTCGGGTGGATACGCCCATCGATTACGAGCTTTTCGAGGGACTGTCTCGCTATCTCACGACGTACGGGATCGAAGCCACTTACGATAACAACACCCGGAGTATCATCGATAATGAGATCGCAGCCCGAGATCTTTTCAAAGGAGCGGATGTTGCGTCCCTCGCGACCGATAATGCGTCCCTTCATATCGTCACTCGGGATATCAACGGTGCTGGTGCTGCTCTCGGATGTCTGAGCCGAAGCGTACCGCTGCATGGCGATCAGTAGAATATCCTGTGTTTTTTGCTGCGTGATCTCCGCAACTCTTTTTTCGTGTTTAAGAATCACGGATCCTAGTTCGCCCTGCAACTCCTTTTCCAAGACCGACATCAATTGCTTTTTTGCTTCATCAATGGACATGCCAGTGACACGCGTCAAATCTGTCTGCTGCTGCTGTATGAGTTTCGTGTACATTTCACTCTTGCGACCGATGTCTTCCATCCGCTCGGTCAGTTTTCGCTGTGTGTTTTCAACGAGTTTTTCTTGCTTACGAGCGTCATCAGACGATTGCTTTAGCTGCTCTTCTTTTCGTTCGAGTGCTGATTCTCTTTTTCGAAGTTCGTCTTTGACTTTCAGATTTTCGCCATCGAATTTGGATTGCTGCTGGAGGAGTTTTTCTTTCTTCTCTAGCTCAGCGGTCTTGGTCAAATTTCCACAATCCAGCCTCGCTTGCTCTAGCAGTCTTTTCGATTGATTCTTGGCGTCGCGTCCTTGTAAAGCATTAATGCCGTACATAATCGCAGCACCAAGCACCAATGCCACTGCGGGGAGTATCCATCCTGAGCTTTCTTTAGACGCAGGTGTTTGAGCGTACAGATAAAACTGCATCGCAATTGGAAAAAAGGGCAAAGCATATGTGAGCACGGCAATACTTTCTATTAAATAACAGACGGGCACGTGCTGTTCGAAAAACGAAGCGGCCAGAATAGATTTATTCAAGCACAAACAACCCTACGAACGCTTCGACAATTCGACACTGTTTTAATTGCACGAAACAAAATCAAATCGCGGCTAGGTAGCCAGCATTGGTACGATTTCGTGACGGCCGAGATTGCAAAACCATCATTGTGCCAACCGCGACGCGGATAGCAGCAAGCATTGGATGTGCCTGTGGCCATAAGTCATCTTGTGCTGACAAGCAATTCTCGGTTTTTGTTCGATGTAGATTCACATCGTTAATAACAGCTTTTTCCGCACCAAAAACGGTGCGACACGGCTGCAAAACGATCGTTGCGAATACAACGAGTGCAATAATGAGGACGAGGAACAGTGGGATCATGTGAACGGTATCGGTAAAGTTGGTCGAGCAATCAGGGCACGTCTCGATTCCGACCATCCTACGATCCTGAATAGAACCGACGGAAAGCGTCCTCGCGTCTGTTTTTGAGTTTCTCGGTAGTCCAATCCATATGGGAATACTGTTTCCAAAGTTTCTGAAGCCAGTTCCCGTCAGAGATGCTAACACAGAAATAGGTTTACTGGAAGTATGTTATCCGCTACTTAAAGAAAACCAAACCACCAATAAACGCGATCGAATTTTGGTATTCGTCGCACGGCTGGGAGAGGGAATTCAAGATTTTCAAGGCTGCGGAGTACGTTTAACCACGAGAATTCCGCGTCTAGGGGACTTGAAGCGTTCGGAGCCATCACGTTTTACCATGGCGGTTGGAACGGCATGCGATTGCCTAGTTTTTACCTTCGGTTACTGTTAGCCAAGACTCTGAAAATGCCGCGTGCTTCATGCTCTTTCCTCCTTCGACAAAGTAGCTATAGATCGTGTGTATCGTCCCGTCCGATCCTTGTGTTACTGCCGGGTAATGAAAGGATCCGCTCGGCTGGTCCTCGAGATGCCGAGTTACCGGCCATGTAAGGCCTTCATCGCTCGAAAGAGACACCGCTAATCGGTTCCGACCTTTGGTTGTGTCGTTGTATACCAACAACCATTTCCCATTGGCTAAGCGGATACCGTCGACGCCTGCACCCGGGTTGGGCAATTCACATACACCTACATGCCCCCACGTTTCGCCTTCGTCGCTCGACTCAGCAACTCGCACTTTCTCTCTCACACCGTTCTCTCGCATGTAGGCTACTAGAGTTCCGTTGTTGCGGCGCAGTACCGTAGGCTGGATGTTTCCGAAGCCAAAGAGCGGCTTGCTGGCGTGCCATGTTGCACCGCTATCATCGGTTATGGCCATGATGGAAATGGAAAACGTGTCGGTGTAAAGCGGCAATAGGATGCGACCGCTGGGCAACTGGGTGGGTTTGCAGCGCGGTTGCCAGCCCAGACGTTGATATAGCTTTTCTCCAAGTCGCTCACGTAACACACGGATGTTTTCAACGGTCTTGGGAACAAGCTTTTCTTGGTACGGTTCCAACTCGATATCCAGCTTCCTTCTAGCCTCCTCTGCGAAGTCCTCTGGCTTGAGCAAAATCATAGCCTCTCGAATCCAACGAGGCGACTCCGGTGCAGTAAACTGCTTTGCAACCTTATAATTCGTCAAGCAAGACTCCCAACTGTTTGCAAGAATTGTTGGGTAAAACAACCAAAGCTGCTGGTCGCGATCCATGAACAAAGCGGTATTGCAATCCGGAAAACCAGGTGTGTCGGCAAGAACAAACGGTTCGGTCCAGACAACGGAACCTCGTTTCTTCCATGCCGCATACACAGCCACGTCATCGGCTTGACGTTCTCCTGCACCGCGATACCAGGAAGCAAAAAGATCTCCATTCGGACATTCGACGATTCCCGGCGCGTGATTGTGCTTGGGATTCAATGGGAATACGAGTTCTGACAGGACGTCAGGTTCAGCAGCGTCGATATTGCTCCCGAAGGATGTCCATGCAATGCACATCAATAAGCAGTTGTAAACCAGTTTTTTTCTCATTATTTTACTTTCGCGTTTGCGGGTTCGATCACCGAACCCTAGATTAAGCGATGGAGAAGCTTTTGCCAGCCTAGGCGACTCGTTTAGGATTCCGACTGCGGTTGTTTTCCAACCGAAGAGCTTTCTCGCTTTTTGTGCTTCGAAACCCACCGCAGCTTTGGGCGGAGTATAATCGAACAGCGAAAGCGAAGAACAAAGGACTTAATGCCTTTTTTTATTTCAGGAAGTTGTGTTCGGACCTTGTACCGAATGGAAAGTAACTTCCTCCGAAACCATGACTCACCAGGGAGATTTCCGCATGAACTTGCACCGACTCGTTAGCTTAGCTCGAAGAACTTGCCTTGGAATCCTACTAGCTGCTTGGCTGGTGCCAGAACTGGGAATCCTTAAGGCAGACGAACCGGCTGAATGGATCTGGCATGACCGATGGGTTACGAATATCGCTCCGGGGAACGAAGGGAGCCTATACGCGTCCCTTGCGACAGGCATGCCGTATCGAGAAGGCTCCGTAGTGAAGTTTTCGAGTGATAACCCAGACGACGCAACGGAATTGTATCGACAACCGGCGGCGGTTTGGGCTGTTGTTTCTAGTCCTGATAAGTCGACCCTCGCGTCCACGGACTTTCAAGGTAGCCTGGCAGTCACACCCACCGCTGGCGGCGAAACCAAGCACTTTGAAAAGGCCTTTGCAAAATGGACTCGAGCGATCGCTTTTTCGGCAGATTCCAAACAATTGGCGGCTGGCAATGAAGCAGGTACCGTTTTCGCCTGGTCCATCGGTGAGGGAAAAGCGATCGGAAGCCGCGACCTGGCCAGTGGGCAGATCATGGCTTTGGCCTTTAGTCCCTCCGGCGAGACACTAGCCGTTGCTACCGGCTCTGGAAAACTGCATCTAGTAAAATGGCCATCCCTGGAAGCGGTCAAGGAAGTTGCGGTGGGAACCCAACCTCTTTGGTCGATCGTTTACGGCAGCAACAATTTATTGTGGGCTGGAAGTGCGGATGGCTCCGTTCGCCGTATTCCATCGGAAGGTGATATCGTGGAAATCGCTAAGCTTAATGACTGGGTGACAGCCCTTTCGACTCTTCCTGGTGGTGGATTGGTAGCGGTTTCAATGCGAGGACAGGTCAAGAGGTCCTCGGACGCAGACCCAAAGAAGTTATTGGATTGGGCAGAAGGCCCTAAGGGAACTTGGGATGTGTTCGCGATTAACAGCGATCGCATTGTTTTAGCAACACGAAAGCTCGGGCCGACCGTGATACAGAGCGTCGGTCAATTGCAGTACGTTGCTAAAGATGCAGAGACCAAGAAGGCCGAGAGAAAGGCAGCAGCGGAAAAGGCAGCAGCGGAAAAAGTGGAAGCAGAAAAGAAGGCTGCTGAATTGCTCGCTGCCGAAAAACTCGCTGCCGAAAAGAAAGCAGCAGCAGACAAAGCAGCAGCAGACAAAGCAGCAGCAGACAAAGCAGCAGCAGACAAAGCAGCAGCAGACAAAGCAGCAGCAGACAAAGCAGCAGCAGACAAAGCAGCAGCAGACAAAGCAGCGGCAGACAAAGCAGCGGCAGACAA
>CAMDKL010000110.1 GCA_945900945.1 Pirellula staleyi DSM 6068 | reverse complement strand
GATTCCAAGCTTCCGTGGTCTTCTAACATCGATCGCGATGCGTTGCGGTCGGCTTTTGGCAGTGGTTCGTCAGGCGAGTTCACACCGGAAATCGCCAAGAACGCACAAGTGCCTCCGGGATTCAAAATTGAAAAAATTTTTCAAGTACCGCGATCCATGGGGTCGTGGGTTTCTTTAACGACCGGTCCTCACGGTCGGCTGTTCGCCAGCGATCAAGGCGGAGCAGGTATTTTCATGATCACACCGGGTAACAAGACGCAGCCTACTAAAGTTGAAAAATTGCCAGTGAAGCTTAGCGGTGCACACGGTTTACTTTGGGCGTTCGATTCGCTCTATGCCGTTGTGAATGGCGAGGGTTCAGGTCTACACCGATTGCGAGACACCGATGGCGATGGGCTCGTCGACAGCGATGAGTTTTGTATGCCATTGCCTGGCGCTGGTGAGCATGGACCGCATGCTGTAATCTTAAGCCCAGATGAGAAGTCACTTTTTGTTATTGCAGGAAACCATACTAAACTTCCAAACAAAATAGCCGGAAGCCGCATTCCACAGAATTGGAACGAAGACCACCTATTGCCTCGTCGCTGGGATGCCAACGGTCACGCGGCTGGAATTCTTGCACCTGGAGGCTGGATCTGCAATGTCGATCCGAGCGGTAAAGAGTGGAACGTTTACAGCATGGGATATCGCAATCAGTATGACATTGCTTTCAACTCAGATGGCGATTTGTTTACCTACGATGCAGACATGGAATGGGATTTTGGTTCGCCTTGGTATAGGCCTACTCGCGTCTGTCATGCCACCAGCGGCAGCGAATTCGGATGGCGAAGCGGTACAGGAAAGTGGCCAACCTATTACGAAGATTCTTTGCCACCCGCAGTTGAGATTGGACCTGGCTCGCCAACCGGAGTGCTGTTTGGGACCGGTGCCAAATTCCCTGCCAACTACCAACGATTCCTATTCGTTCTCGATTGGACGTACAGCACAATTTACTCCGTCGAGCTAACCCCTGAGGGCTCGAGTTACGCGGGCCAGAAGTCGGACTTCGTTACCGGATCGCCTTTGCCAGTTACGGACGCGATCATTGGCGAGGATGGTGCATTTTATTTTGCAGTTGGTGGACGCGGCACCCAATCGGCTCTCTACCGGGTCAGCTATGAGGGCACCGAATCAACGGCACCAGCCAAGGGAATCGATCCTCGTGGTGCCGAACTCCGAGCGCTCCGCCGTCGACTTGAAGCATTTCATGGCAAGTCGGATGGTGACCTGAAGATCATTCTCGCAAACCTCGGCCATGAGGATCGCTTTATTCGCTACGCTGCTCGAGTGGCTTTGGAAAATCAACCGTTCGCCAGTTGGCGAGATTCGGCCTTCGCGACGAAAGAGCCAAAAGCGATTCTGAATGCGATGATGGCCGTCGCTCATCAAGGATCTGTAATGGATCTCACACTGTTGGTAGAGAAACTCTCGTCCATGCAGTACGAATCGTTGAGTGAAGCCGACCAATTATTCTGGCTTCGGACGCTGGAAATTGCATTTGCTCGACATGGCGAACCATCCTCGGAGTGGCGCGAAAAACTAGTTAGCCGTTTGGATGCAAGCTATCCAGTAAAGTCCTATCAATTGAATGCGGAGCTAGTACAGTTGCTCGTCTATTTGCGTTCCCCTACCGTCATCGCCAAGACGCTCGAACTAATGGGCAACCTCGGACCCGAGCCCATTCCAGATTGGGGATATTTGGTTTCACGCAACGCGGGCTATGGTGGGACAGTTGGCAGTATGCTGGCCAATATGCCTCCCTCGCGGGCGATACACTTTGCATTCATGCTACGCAACGTTAAGTCGGGTTGGACGATATCACAGCGCAAGAAGTACCTTGAGTTTTTCATCGAGGCAGCCAAGAAACCAGGGGGCAACAGTTACGCAAAGTTCCTGATGCAATTCCGTGAGGATTCGCTCGCTAGCTGCACCCAAGCGGAATTGATCGTACTGGAACCACTTGCTGCGGTTTCACTGGTATCAGCTCCGATAAAATCAACGCCACCGGTTGGCCCTGGTCGCAAGTGGACCACCGTAGACGCCCTCGCCGCGATCGGTGATAAACCAACGAAACGCAGTTTCCAAGTGGGCCAAAATCTTTACCATGCCACCTCGTGTGCGAAGTGCCATCGGATCGGCGGAGAGGGCGGAGCCCTTGGTCCGGATTTGTCGACGGCGGGCAAAAAATTCTCGGACGAGGACATGCTCAATGCGATTGTCGAGCCTAGCAAAGTCATCTCCGATCAATACGGTTCCCAGCAAGTATTGACCAGCGATGGCACCGTGCTTGTTGGACGTGCAGTTGAGATTGGTGACGAGTACTACGTCTATACCGTTGACGTGGATGCCAAGCCTGTTGTAGTCAAGAAATCGGACGTGGAGAGTATCGTTTCGTCCAAGATCTCGCAGATGCCTCTCGGTTTGATCGACGGTGTCAACGCAGAAGAGCTAAAAGACTTAATGGCCTACATCATGGCTGCTGGCGATAAAAAGGCCAAAGTTTATAAGGACTAGACGGGTGATATACTGGCACTCCCTTTTAATTTCGTGAGCCGGTGGGGAGGTAGCCTGGGCCCGAATGGCACTCGTTCCCAAGCTCCGGCTTGGGAACGCACACTCTTGGAGACCTATCCGGCGTTTACTCTACCTACGCACTGTAGCTGGTTTCTCCTCGGCGATGTTCTCTTGTGGCAGGTAGCCGACGAAGCAAAGCAAGTCACGAATCTCGGAAGGGGTTAGCGTATCCAATAGCCCTGCGGGCATGGCGGATACTTTGCTTGGTAACACTTCCTCAATATCTGCCTTTGCAATCAACAGTTCTTTGTTTTCCTTGGTTCGAACCGTCAGTCCCTGTTTTGTCTTTATGGTTATACCCGTATGTACTTGCCCATTCGTTGTCAGAATTTTTTTCGAAGCGTATTGATCGCTTATTGTATGTGAAGGAAAGAGCACGGATTCCAAAAATTCCGATCGCGTAAAACGTCTTGTAACGCTTGTCAAGTCTGGACCAAAGCCATTGCCCAGCGTATCCAGCTTGTGACATGAGCTGCATTGAGCTTTTGCGAAGATCTGTGCACCGTTTGTTTTCTCGCCAAACTTGCCTTGTTCACCCGACAAGAACTGTTCGAGAAAGCCGAGCGACCATCTTGGTTGTTCCGTTTCTGTAGCCAATACAGCGGGCGGTAAATCGGGGAATCTTATTTCATACCACTTCTGCCAAGCCGACATGGGAGAGCGTTTCCTATCCGCCGGCTTGTCCATACTCTCTCCTGTCCAATACTCCATAAGTTGAATCGTTGGCTTGGGATCTAGTCCAGCCTCGTACAGTTTGCAGCCTTGGAGAATAGTCTGTCGCAGCGCTTCAGGGTCTTCCGTGGCTACGTCAATCTTGCGTAAACAATCGCAGACGTCTGAGACCGCAAAAGAATCCAAGAGTGAAATGGAACGAACCAGATAATCCCAATTGCGTTCATCAGGTCGCTGAGCCAAAGCTAATGCAATTGTAGCTCGACGGTCTGGACTTTTTCGCCAACGTCCACGCAAGTGTTCAATCGCGGTGTCATCGTTCTGATTCGAAAGAACGGCTGTGATGCCTGTCTTGAGTCGTTTGAAGACATCCTCCTCCAAACCACCTTTGTCGATCGCACTATCGAGTTGAACCAAAGTTTGGATCTGCTCGGGTGTTAATTGCTCTGGAGTTTTAAAAAGGGCGGACAAGGCTGCGTTGGGATATTGCTCACCCATTTCTAGGATACGAATCGCTTCGGATTCCGTCAGGAAATTGGCTAACGCTTGCGATGTTTTCATAACGTATAGTTGATACGAACTGCCACTTTTTGCCTTCTGCGCCGTCTCTAAAAACTGCAGGACCGCCATTCGCTCAACGGAGGTCCATTCGTGCCGAATCAGAGGTAAATGCATTGAGATCAGCATTCGCTCCGGCATAGCAACGTCCGACTGCAAGAACTTGATCGCTTGCGGAACAATATCGCACTGCATGTAGGTTGCAAGCCGCACCAGCTCGCAGTTGATAGCTGAATTTCCAGCGGGGAATTCCTTTTCGACTAATTCCTTGAGAGATGGAAGGCTGGTGGGCTCAACTGAATTGAGATGAAGAGCGATTTGCAAAACACGAAGCAAGTCGACAAAGTCTGCGTCGCTCACGAAACCTTGAGATAATCGCAATAGATTATCGATAACAAACCCTACATTTTCGCGATTCGGTTCCGTTGCGATCAGAGTCAATCCAGCGTTGATCACCAAGCGGCTGGAGGTGTCGTTCAAGAAATTATTGCGCCATTGATTGCTCTCCACGATTGCTAGAGCCTGACGGGCCGCGAACCGCTCTTCTCTTGTAGTACTTTCCAACAACGCCTTCAATTCCGAGGGTTCGCAAATCACACCAAGTCGAAGAATCGACTCGCAGGCTGCAATGCGAACCGCTTCATTCTCATCTCGTAGCAATTTTCGGAGCTGCACCTGGGCCTCGTTATCGTCATCGTGCAGACCTAGCATTCGAGCACATTTGACTTGCACCTGCTCGCTTGAGCTATTGCTCAATTCGATAAGCATTTCGGTCGTTGGGATTGGACCGAGCAACTGCATAAGATCCAGTGCCTGCATTCGGTAGCGGGCGGGGTTTTCGCTGCTATAGGCAACGCCAGCAATTTGTTCCGCCCATTCCGACCCCAATTCTTTCTTTAGAACGGCTGCGGCTTGACGACCATAAGCCGAATAGATTTGTGGCTGCCGGATTGCTTTGGTTATCCCGTCTCCCAAGTCAGATACTTGCGTAGGAATATCGCCAACCCATCGGACTCTGTAAATGCCGCCATCGGTTCCACGTCCGCCAGTGCTGAAATAGAGCCAACCATCCGGACCGACCTCCAAATCGGTAACGTTCATCGGAGTTCCCGTAACAAATTCCTCCATCTTGCCCTTAGTCTTGTGAACCGATTCGACATTCATGGACAAAATTCGTCCCTCAGACCAATCGGCCATGAACAATGCCCGATGGTATCTTGCGGGAAACTTAAAGTGTGAGTAGATCGCCATTCCTGTCGGAGAGCCACGACCTGACGTGGCAATGGATGGCAACCGATCCAGATAGTATTCTGGCCGGTTTGCCCAGCCGCTGCGCCAGCCGTACTCTCCACCCTCGTAAATCCGAAACAACCCAGTGGTTCTGTGCCAAATCGAGCCGATGTCCGCTTCCATGTCGCTATCGTGAACATACAGGCTTCCGTTGGGATGGAAAGCAAGATCGTAGGCGTTGCGCAGGCCTCCGGCAACAACCTGGACTTTTTTGGTTGCTAATTCCAGGCGCACTACCGTTCCACCGGGTGCCTTAATACCTTCGGCGTGCCCACCTGGATCTTCGAAGCGAGGTTGAACGAGATCTCCCTCGTAAGTCGATCGATACGAACTGCTTTCATCGACAGGCGTACTGAGTTTCGAGTGATTTCCAACGACGATATAGATACAGCCATCGGGTCCAAAGGCAATTTGATGTGGACCATGCTCTCCCGGTGTGCCTTGGAATTTGAGCAGGATTTCGGATTTTTCAAGTTCGCCGTTTCGATCTTCATCCATGAGTCGATACAGGCCTGAGCCCTCTGGACCATCGCCGGTTACATATACGTCTCCGTTGAGAGGCAAAATGCCTTGAATGTTTTTGACGAGCTCGCAATAGACGCGACTCTTTTCAGGTGTGCCATTTTTGTCGGCGTCGTAGATCAAAACTAACGGACCACCCTCTTGAGAAGCCACAATGTGGCCGAACTCATTAAACGCCATCGCGACAATGGAACCGATAGATGCGTGATCGATCACTTCGTCCACCACAAAGCCAGGCTTGGTCGTAAATCGGTCTGGGGGTGGCGATCCCTTCTTCGAATCATAGTCTCCAAGCGAAGCAACAACAGGAGTTGTTTTGACCTTGGCTGTCTCCGACTTCACAACAGCCTTGTTGTTGCTATCGATAGAGATCGCGGCGTTCCATTTGGAGTCATCGAATCGCAATAGCTGCCAGTTCTGGGAGACCATTTTGCTGGCTTTCCAGTCAGCATCACTGACCACGATTCGCCATTTGGAATCAATCGGTTTGAACATGAAACCGATCTTGAGTCCCACACCGTCGCTTTGGCGGTTGCTTGCGCGGATTGCAATGATGTTTTTTCCAGCACGAACTGCGGTGGATACGTCAACGCGTTCGACGCTGCGGGCTGCTTTGCTCGTTCCGACTCGTTTACCATTCACGAATACTTCGCAGGATTCGTCCGCTTCGAATTCGATAAACGCTTTTTCGATATCCGGTAAGTCCATGACCCGTCGAAAGTACGCATCCCCCCTTCGAGACTCACTTTGAGAATCGCCATACCAAATCCATTCACGCTCAGTTTTTGCCGTTGGCGAGGGCGGTATGCTGACTTTGCTGGGCTTGGACTGCGCGATGGCAGGCGGTGATAAATGGAGTAATGCAGCTGAAATGAGAGTTAGGCTAAGCCAACGCTTGTTAAAGCAAAAGGGAATGAGACCGGTGGTCAATTTTGGATTCATTTCCATCGTCGTTTTCCATCCTTGGAAAATGAGCATCGTTCGCAATTTCGATATTTTCGAACATGCATGTAAATGCGTAACGACGGATATTTTACGCGCGCAAACTCCGCCGACGCGGAAGATATAGGAGAATAGCCGCCTGGAGCAATAGCAGTAAGAAAATCAGCCGCAGACGGGGTGCAGGCCGGCAGGCGCTAGCAAAATGGCAATAACTTTGCGATTTCGTGAACCGGTGGGACCAGTGCCGGGCCTGAACTCGCTGCTAAGCACCTATGTCAACCATTTGAATGTCTGCGTTTTGTCGTGCTCCGTTTTGTTTCCGCCAATAGCTGATAATGTCAGTACCAATTCACTCGACCGAAGTTCAGCTTTAACCCAGCCAATGGGTTGGTTGTCCGCAAAGTTGTAACCAAGCGCCGGTAGGTTAATCAACCAGAGCTTTTCACGCTGCTCAATCCGCCATTGATGCGAATGCCCAAACACAATCGCCTTTACAATTGGGTGTTTGTTAGCGATTGCAAGCAATCGCTCCGTATCGAGCAGATCACCGTCGCGCTGTCCAAGCGTGTGATGGACCATCAGGACAACAGGCCGCGTCAGATCGCTACCCAAGAGTTTGTCCAACCAGTCTCGTTGCTCTTGCCCCAAGAAACCAGGCGTTTTGTCCACGTACATCAACGAGTCCAAAACGATCCAACGTTGCGGCCCAAGATCTGCCACGGAGACATGCTTCTTGCCAGAGAGAGTCTTGTCAATCGGCCGGTTATTGAACACCGTCCAGAAATTGGCTCGATCGTCATGATTTCCTAACGCGATCTCCATTTTCATTTTGCTGAGGATCGGTTCCAAGAGCTTCTTGAGTTGGACGTAGTCTTCCTTTTTTCCTTCCAATCGTGCAGCATCACCGCATAGCAATGCGAATTGTGCATCGGAAGCCAGCACCTCTTTGGATGCTTGGACCAAGTTGTCGTAAGGACGAAAACTCCGATATTCATGACTGGGCTCAGCATGCAAATGGGTATCGGACAGAAGTGCAATCTTCATGGTTTCGCTTTGGTCTTGACCGAGCGAAACATGACGTAAAGACAAGGACAACGTCGTAGCGCCGAGTGATGTCAAGAATTGTCGTCTGGGATTCATATTCATGGAACTCCTATTGCATCCTTTAAAATGGGGACTCTGGGATGAACACTGTCGTAAATGCTCCGAAGTCCGATCGATTCGATCTGAACAGATTGTAGTCCGCAATCGCATAGCCAGCGTAAATGGTTATCCAACGGACCATCCATTTCCAGCACGATACGCCCGGCTTCGCGAAAGATTATCCGAACCGAATCGGGTATCACAACCTTTGGATCATCAACCGGGATCGCCGCCTGAACTCGATGTACGAATCGAATGTCTCGCAGGTCGATAGACCGAACCACTTGCCCCCGTTTCAAAATGGCAGCTCGATCGCAGATCTCTTCTATTTCACTGAGCACGTGTGAGCAAAATGCTACGGTTGTGCCGCGTTGATTCGCTTCTCGTACCAATTTTAGAACCTCGGCCCGTACGGTGGGATCCAGATTGGCTGTCGGCTCATCCAAGATCATCAGCCGGCATTCGCAGCTCATCACACAGGCAATCGCCAATTTTTGACGCATGCCAGTCGACATGAAGCCCACTCGCCGACCGATATCCAGTTCGAGTCGTTGTGCGATCGACAGTGCAAGTTGTTGGTTGCCACGCGGGTGGATTGCAGAAAAAAAGTCGATGCAATCGCGTCCTCGCATCAATCGAAACAATTTCGTTTCGGCTGGCAAGTAGCCTACGCGTTGCCTAACTTGCAAGCTTTGGTGCTCACAATCCAAACCATCGGCTTTGGCAACACCGGAGGTAGGCCGCAGATATCCCATTAAACACCGTATGAGTGTGGTTTTTCCAGCACCGTTGGGACCAAGCAAACCAAATATTGCCCCCTCCGGTACCGTAAGGCAGCAATCATCCAAAGCTGCGAAGCTGCCGTATCTCTTGGTTAGTCCACTTACTTCGATGATGTTCGGCATGCGCCAACTATTCCCTAGTATTCTCAATGGCTGACAACTTAATTCTCGCCGATGCAATTAACTCACGTGCCCATATTTTGTCTTCAAACAGTTCAATGAGTCCTTTCATCCAAGCGGCACGCGTCGTTGGCGCAAGATTTGCGTCGGCCCAAATCATCTGCTCCTCAAGTGTTTCGATAGCAGGATGGCGAGACGGCTTGACCTCGTTAGTCATCTTGTCCGCGATTCGCTTTGCTAAATCCACGATTTGGCGTTGGCGTGTGGTAAGATTTTCTCTTGAAGAAAAGACGGTTGCCAGTGCGCTGAGTTTACGTTGAGCGAGCTCCGTATCGATATTTTGGGCTTTGATGCATTCCAAGAACGCTTGTTCGATGGCATCCAATTGGTCGGTACCACCGCGTTTGGCCTTTCGCTGCATTTGCCGAATGAAGTGCAAGGAGTCGATTTCTCGAAGAAGCACATCGACATCCGCAAATCGTGGATCATTGGGATAGAGTCTCTTAAATAGCTCCGCCGTCGGTTCGATCGCCAACAATTGTTCGTCATCCGTAGCATCCATCCCAGACGCAATTTCCTGAAACAGGCTATCGGCTGAAGGTGCTAGGGAAAACCAATAGATACCAAAAGCGCAAACGATCAACGTTACCACCAAACCGCCAAGGCTGACCCATTGGGTCCAAGCGGGCATTTGGTCGTGTTCTACGGCTGGCGTGATCGATCTGCGCCGGTCGTCATCCCGAACTTCGACAAAGTTCGTCTTGCCCATATGTTCGATGCCACTGGGCTGCTCACTAAACTCAAAGGCCGAAGCTGATGGAGCGAGTCGTGTGCTATCGTCTGGCCCCGCAATCGACTCTCTAGACTCGTTCGCACTCTGCCCGCTATTGGCAGGTAAGTGATGTGTAGCGCCAAGGATCGTCCTGTCGTTTGGCGAGATCGACTTTACCTCCTGCATGAGCGAGAGAGCGTCATTCATATCGATACTCGTCATTTCCTTGAGGTTGCGAACCTCTATTTTCTCAGACAGCTTTTCGCGAGCTCGCGCGGCAAACATAGCTCGCAAGGCTTGCAATCGATTGCCAACGACTAAGGCGGTGGGGGGACGCATCGACGGCTCACGACGCAATAATTCGTCGATTAAATCGCAAAGTTCTTTGGGCACCGAGGGCTCCAAGCTCATCAATGGATTCAGTGCCCCATAGCGAACGTTGAATAAGATTTCAGGAATATTCTTGCCGACAAACGGTGCGCGGCCAGCGATCGCCGCATAGCACATGCTTCCTAGCGAATAGAGATCGCTCCGGACGGAAACCGGCTTACCCTCCGCTTGCTCCGGTGGCATAAAGTCGGCAGTTCCCAATACCGCGCCCTCCACGGTCGACTCCATTGCTCCAAACAACTTGGCGATTCCAAAGTCGGTGAGCTTTACTTTTCCCTGCGAATTGATCATGAGATTAGCAGGTTTGAGATCGCGGTGAATAACGCCAAAATCGTGGGCGTGTTTCAGTGCCGAACACACCTCAATGGCAATATCAACAACTCGCTCCCAGCCGATTTTTTTCTCTCGGCGAAGCTGTTGCTGTAGATTTTCGCCATCGACATACTCCATTGAGTAGAACAACATTCCCTTCTCTTCGCCGAACCCAATGAGCTGGACGATATTGGGATGCTTTAATTTTAGAAGCGTTTGAATCTCGGAATCGAAACGACGACGGAAACGCTGGTGCTGCGCCATGTTGGACGCGATTACCTTAATCGCCACCGAATCATTCGATTTTGAATGAACTCCATGGTAGACCGTTCCCATCCCGCCTTGGCCAAGGGTTCGGATGATTTTATAAGGGCCTATGACTTCGAACTCAATCGACACGCTGGACAAGACTCATCAAAGGACGGACTAAACGAATTGAAACGTAACCTTAATTCTACCCCAGAAAGCTCAAAAATAGTCGGTGGAGAAATTGGAATCGAATAGTGATCGACCTATAGGAATAAGAAACCGGAAGGCTAGGGGGAAGCGTATTTGTTGGCTTTTCTGTCCCGGACACTGATGTTGAAAACAGATTGGGAAATTGATACTGTGTCGATCTAGGTCGATCTAGAGTCTAGAAACACCTATTTCCCAATCGTTTCAGCATCCTAAAGGATTCGTCAAATTATGTCGTTCCGCAGTTCGGTCCGCAAAGCCATGATGGCACTTATGCTCGTCTTGGCCCTCCATTGCCACGCCCAATCGCAATTATTGCAGGTACCGGCTTCGGACGGCCCAACTTCCTCTGAGTCCGGGGTGGTGGTCGAAGCTGCGGTTGTACTGCAAGAGCTGACGTCAGGCAACGCCGAACGCATTCCAGAAGGCTTGCTTGCCGAAGCGTCTGCCATCGCAATTGTCCCACATTACCTCAGAGGTGCATTTGTGATTGGTGTGAGTGGCGGAAAAGGGGTCATGGTGACACGCGATGCAAATAGGAATTGGTTGGCCCCGGAGTTCATCACGATCGGTGGCGGTAGCCTTGGCTGGCAAATTGGAGTGCAAGCGACCGATCTCGTCCTCATTTTTCGAACACCTGGAAGCCTAGCCAATTTACGTCAAGGCAAGATGACACTTGGAGCGGATGCCTCCGTCGCAGCCGGACCGGTAGGACGCTATGCGAGCGCTTCAACTGACGCAAGGATGCAAGCAGAAATCCTGACCTATTCCCGAAGTCGAGGTTTATTTGCCGGAGTCTCATTGACGGGCGCTTCATTGCAACCGGACATGCGAGCCACTCAGACTTATTATCAAATAGGGCAAGGTGCGTCTGGGATCGTTCCTGCGTCCGCTCAAGCCCTAGTCAGTGAGCTGGTTCGGTTTTCATCGGTTCCTACTCAGCCTGCGTATGGTCCACCGCCCGGTTCTGCATCGACTTCGCAACCTGCTTTTGTCCAAAGTGCACCAGGCTCAGCCCCGATTGATCAACGGGTAGCAGAGGTGTCACAGGCCGTATCGTCTCTGCAATCAAAAGTGGATGCACAATGGAAGCAGTACTTGGAGTTACCTCCTGCTTGGTTCCAAGGGCAACCGATTACATCGGACCAGGTTTATCAAGTCTTGGTTCGATACGAGCGAGTCGAGACGAATCCACAGTTCTCAGCGCTCCGATCACAGCCCGAATTTCAAACGATCCTAAGAGCGCTTCGCGATTTGGCTGGCCGTTTACCATCTGGCTCGCCGCCGTTGATTTTGCCCGCACCTCCTATCATGAGTGCAAAAAGAGATGTGTTGCCTTAAATACCCTGTGAATAATCCAAGCTAGCGCCGCTGGCGGAGGATTAGAGTTACAATCCAGAGGGTATGAATCTAAAGCTCTCCTTATTGTTCTTCTGAAATGCCTGATCCCTTAGATTGCGAGTTTCAAAGCATCCTATTAGTGGACGATAGTTTTGTGCTGCGCGATCGATTGGCGGAGGCGTTTCAGGAACGCGGTTTTCGGGTTCTGGTTGCTGGCACTTGCGATGAGGCCGTTGCGATATTCAAAACCGACCCTACCGATTTGGCTGTTGTCGACTTGAGAATGCCCGGCCGAACGGGATTGACCGTTATTGCTGACTTAAAAGCGATTCGGGCGGACGTGCAGGTGTTGATTTTGTCTGGCTTCGGGAGTATCGCAACTGCGATTGATGCAATCCGCCTAGGGGCGGTCAATTTCCTCCCAAAGCCGGCAGATGCCGACGATATTCTCAGCGCTTTCAAACGCGGAGGAACCGACGTTCAAATAGTTGAAAATGACGAACAGATTCCGGTTCCAACATTAGCTCAAGCGGAATGGGAGCACATTCACCGCATTCTCGCCGATTGCAGCAATAACATCTCGGAGGCAGCACGTCGACTGGGGATTCATCGTCGTTCGCTTCAGCGAAAGCTGCGCAAGCGAGCACCGTGAACTCCAATCAGCAAGCCCGGTTTATTCATTAGCAATCTGTCGCTCTCCCAAGTGTGTCTCTGTACCTGTCTACTTCTCTAACCACGCCTGAAGCGTTGCAACATCGCGACCTATAGCGGCGATTCGCTGATCGAGTCGTTTCGGGTCAGCATGGTCGATCTGCTCTGTGTGTAGAGATAGAACTGGTGGTAAACCGTCGCGGCGTATTGTCTGAAACAATTCGCCCGCTGTTTGCCCTTGCCCGAGATCCACGTCAACCACTTTGCCGCGTTCGACGATAGCGTCCTTTACAAAGACTGCGCCCAGGTACGGTTTGGCTACAGCGTAGAGGAGCGGCCAACTGTTAGTCGCCTCGATCGTTGTATGCCGAATGTCCATCGCAATCGCCATCTGCGCAACGGGGATTCCCTTCAAAATCTCGACCAGATCGAAAATGGGCGCACCCAGGTAATTGTTGCCTGCATGATTTTGATAAAGGGCAGTCATGCCTAGGCTTCCACAATAATCCGCCAACGCGTGAGCGTCACGAGCGAATGTTTCGAGCTGCGGAAGGATAGGGCGATCCAGTTTGTACCTGTAGTATCCCATTCGGAAATAACGAATGCCTAGCTTCGACGCACATCGCAATACCGATTCCGTTTCGGAAGTTTTGGCCGTATTGATATTCGTTGCGAGGATCAAAAATTCGCGAGAGCGTTTTGCAAGAGTTTCAAAGAGTCGCGGCAATTGCTCGTCGACCTTGGCTGGATCAACTTGCCCGCCCGTCCTAACTGTCGCTTCCAAACCATCGACAGGATATTTGGCCAGCAAGTCCGCGATCTGCTCGTAGGACAGATCTTGAATGGGCTTTGCAAAAATACAAATTTTAGGGCGGACGCTTTCCATCGGCTTCGCGACCTCAGGGGTTAGAAAAGCCTTGGCCTTGGCCGTAAAGGCAGTAACCGCCGTAGCAGCTCCTGTAGCGAATAACACTTGTCGGCGATTGGGTAACGTATTGGATTGCATGTTTTGAACTCTCAAGATTACAGCGAAGGGCGTTTGCCAGGGTGTCGTTATGAATGAATGCTTTAACTAGAAGCCTTTTTATACTCCCAAAAATTAGCCTCGTTAGAAGAATAGTAACCGTTCACGGCCTTCGGCCTTGAACGGTTACGTCTTAATCATACTCATACTCATACTCTTAATCTTAATCTTAATCTTAATCTTAATGGATTGACCACGTTTCGTTTGGAAGTCGGTGGCTCAACGTGTCTTGGTTCACCGGCAAGTGGAATCGTCCACCCCCGCTCAGGTTGTCAACGCGAGATCGCGTGTAACCAGGACATCAAGACGGTTGTTCTTGTTGCACTCTTTTCAATCAGCCTGATCTCGTTCTCTCCGTTTTGGCAGAAAAATTAGGGACAGGAATATTTTGGATCTCCAATTATTCCATTCGTTGGCATCGATTCGAGTGGCTGCCATCTTTCTGTCCGTAATTTTCCTGTCCAACTTCGGATTCCACGAACTCTTGTTGCATCTCACGCACTGAGGAGAGTTGGTGCAGGCTGGTGAATTTGTTTCGCTTTAATTGATTCCAGTAGGAAGGAAAAGAAGTTACGCTTTACGAACCACTTCCAAAAACCGGTCGCGATGGGTGAGCATCGAACGATGGAATCTTTCGTCGCTTTGGCTAAGGCCAACTCAAGCTCCGCGACCCGCTTCGTCAGTGCGGCAACGAGTGTTTTCAGCTCTTCAATCTGTCGGTCTTTACTGTCCATCGCCGGACAGTACCAAATCCTGGTAAACTATTGCACTACCAATTCAAAAACCGTGAACGGTTACATCAAATGAATGTTGCGACTATTGACGAAGACGGCCGATTTGTCGTGACGAAGCTTGGCAACGACATCCATTCAGTGGTAGTCAACTACGGTTATATGGAACAGCCTGATGTTCGCAATGTACTCAAAGAACTTCAGCGGCAAAAGTTGCTTCCCATCGCATCTGAACGGTGGATTATTGAAGTCGGTGAAGAGGAAATAATCGTGGACCGCAACCTCGGATTCTTTAAGAAAATAGCGGTCATCGCATTTAGTTGGATATTGCGACTATCGACACCTGCGCACAAATACCTTGGATTGGTCTATGATGCCGCAGTATCCAAGGAAATCGTTCCAGTGGTGTTTAGTCCATCGGGAGTGAAGGTTGCACTCCCTGAATTGGAACTAGACCATCGGTCAAACGAGCTTTGTCAAAATGAGCAAGCAGAGCGGGAAGCAGAAACAGGTCGCAGAGCAAGGCCGATATCAATGTAATAATCCCTAAGCAAGCAAAGACCCGGTGGTCTCGCGTTTCGCTGATTAGGACGGAACTAAACCCCGCAACCAACACCAGCGTGGTCATTATCATGCCTGTCCCAACGCCTAAAAACGCTCGCTGCAATGCAATCGTTCGGTTGGGCTGAGTGTGCAATTCCTCTCGATACCTAGACAAAAAATGGATCGTATCGTCCACGGCAATTCCCAAGCAGATCGTAAATGCACATACACTAACAACATCCAAAGGCCAGTCTGCGAGCACCATAAACGTACCTGCGGCCGCGAGTGGTATCATGTTCGGAATGATCGCAATCAAACCAAGACGAATCGATCGGAAGGCGATCCCCATCACGATTAGTATTTCAATCGAAGCGGTCCCTAAGCTCAGCGAAAGGTCCGAAACTATTTGATACAAATTCTTCCAGCGCCGAATGGGACCACCCTCCAACTTAATAACGACTCCTGGATGGTCCAAAGCGATTCTTTGGATGGATGCGTCAATCTTCTGGAAGATCGGTTTGTAGGTGGCGGTTCCGAGATCCTGGACTCGGAATGTTATCTTGGCGGAATGTTGGCCTGGATCGTACAGCGCGAGTTTGAGCGGTGGAGGCAGGATTTCCGCCATCGGTATCTTGTCGATCGGCGTGTCGTCACCAGGTAACGCGGCCAGTACACGGCCAATGGATAGCGGATGTCCAATCAGCGGTTCTTCATCGAGTAACGCATCGATATCGTGGACAATCGAAGCAACTTCACGTGGTTCAATTTCCGCATCCTGCCAATCCAAATGGATCGTACAGGTTTGCAAACCACCCAATGCCTTGTCCAGATGGGCCATCATTAACTGGGACGGACTGCCGCTAGGCAACTCGTTGGAGAGCCGATCATCGGGACGAAGCAAAAGTGCCGTCGCTCCCAATACCAACATCAACCCAATCGCAAAGAAGGCAACCGGCTTTGCGGATCGAATAGTCCAGGACACAGGTACACTAATCCGCTGCAAATAGCGATCGATCAAGCCACGCTCAGCCCCGCGCGACAACCGTTTCCCCCATGGCGTGCAACAAGCTAGTGGAATAACCAACAGTACCGATGCCAAGATCGTTGTCGTTCCCAAAACGCAGGACCAAGCAAATTCGCGAACGATCTCATGATTCGAAAACGACAGCGAGCCCATTCCAATCGCGGTTGTGATGGTTGTGATGCTACATGCGACTCCAACCGTTGCCAATGCGTTGCGACAAGCGATCCGCGGAGTCTGCCCCTCGCCCATGCAATTGCGAATGTATACCATCATATGGACACCGTCTGCAAAGCCGACCAAGCTTAACAATACCGGCAAGATGACTTCGCTAAACGGATTGTCTTCCCAGCCTAAATATCGCAAAAAGCCAACCGCCCAAAAAACGCCAGTGGCAGGTGCCAAAGCCACCACGATCACGACGGTCACACCCCGAAACAAAATGATTGCCATCAACAAGATCATTCCGTAGCCGATAAACTGATACTTGACGGCATTCGATTGGTGGATCTGTAGAATGCTAAGTCGCAGGGGTACTTCGCCTGTTAAGCCCACTTTCATGCTAACGCTCGGGTGCTTAGCAAGCGTCTGTTCTGCAACCTCAATCAGCCGTGAAGTGCAGTCGGCCTCATCGGTTACGAAGACCCAATTGAAAGAAACGCCCAAAAGCAACGTCTTGCCATCGGGCGACAACATTTGACCAACAACCAGCGGATGCCGAATCGCTTTTTGTTTGGCAACCGCAAAGCGCTGTTCAGACGCCTGGCCTTTGGGTAGTATCGGCTCAGGTAGCCCGAAGATATTGAGCGGCGGTGCTTGGTCGAGCCAGCGGACGCTGAACACGGTTTCAAGTTCCTCGAGTGCCTGAACGACATCTCTTATGGCCAATGCGCTGTCGCGAGTGAAGAAGTTTTCGCACTGCATCACTAGCAACGCCTCGGCTCTTCCAAGCGAATCTCGTTTGACTCGATTCGGGGCCAAGAATGGACGTTCACGGGTTGGGGCAGGTGACGTGATTTCTTCTCGCGGACTCGCCCAAATCCATCGAGCCATCTCCGAGGGCCAAGTTGGTCGACTGTATCCGCCAGCAGCAATCGCGGATAGGCAGATCAAAAAACATAGGCAAATCCACGGATGATCCACAATGCGAGCGAAGTTTCTCGCAATGATTGAGCGCTGCCAAGGTTCAATCACGACTGTTCCTTGCCGCAGCAATCATTTCTTCACGTGTAACAAGACCGTCTTGGTTGGAATCCAACTGTTGAAAGGAATAGTCACGGATTATTTTCGGTGATTCTTCGTTCGAAAGCTTACCATCTCGGTTGCGATCAAATCTCGCCAGCAATTTTTCCGCGAATGCGGTCCCCCGGGGATCCTCCTTTGAATTCGTTGCCTTTGACGAATTCGTTTTCGATTCAGATAGCGATTTAGCCGTTCGCTCGGAATTTTGAGTCCTCTCCAATGGCTTGGCCACTTCCAAAAACGCAACGGCCATCTCCTCCCAAGTTTGGTCGCCCCAAAGAACGTATTCGTTTGGGTTTGGGTTGAATGGATTGCTGCTTGAGTTATCGAACCCCACTACAAAATTTAGCTCTTGAATTGCATCCAGCTGAATAGGGAATTTGAGCTCGTAGGTATGCTGCCAATTGAAGTCGTAACGCGGCACGTCCAAAATCGTCGCAACCTCAGGCTCGCTTGCACCGTCTGGCTTTGCAGTCGCCGTCATTCGAAATGACTTCCCTCTCAGATGCATATGCGGCATGATCGCAAGCAACTCTCCTTTAGGCGGCAGCAAACGAAGTGACGCAGCAACTTCATGATTGGAGGCATTGGGTGGAATCTCGAACTCTTGATCCAGCCCGACCAATGTAAAAACTTGGTGTGTCACCTGGTCCGAATGGATAAAGCTCATGCCGATCTTGGTAACGTCGGATTGTTCCTGTCCATTTGTTGTGTAATGCATCTGAAAAACGAGCTTCGAACCAGCCGGAACTTTCCGAGCGTAGCCGGGTGGAAAAAGCGTAGCGCGTTGGCCGGGAACAAATGCCGTTAACCAACCAACCCCAGTCGATTCCACCCCATCCGGAGGACGAATAAAAACGATTGCATGATGCACTATCGAAGCATTCCCAGGAATTACTTGCGCTGCAGAGACCCATCGATCCTCGGTAATCATTGGATCCACCACAAAATACTGGTAGTCAATCGTCCCCGTTGCAGGAACTTTGAATGGCCGATCTCGCATCGACACCACCAAGTCCGGACGACTTGGCAATCTCCATCCCTCAAGGACATCGGGTTTCTTTGGTAAATCCTTGACGTTACCATAGGGTGCTCCATTCTCCACCCAGCGTTTGATCAGCTCCAGCGATTCTGCTGGCATGTGTCTAGCATTCTTGAACTCAACCTGCCCCTGCTCAGCATGCCACGGAGGCATTCTCTTTTGCTCGATAACTTCGACGATCATATCCAACCAGCCTCGTAACTCGTCATAGTTGCTAATATCAAATGGGCCAATTTCATCTGGGCGATGGCAATCTACACAGTGCTCGTTAAGGATAGGTGCCACTTGCTTGCAATAGGTGATGTTAGATGATTCCGAAGGTTTCTTTTCGAAGGTGATCAAACAACCGACTGGATCAGTCCGTGTCGACGCAAGTGGCATACCACTGAGTAGACTCGATAACGCGCTGTCAAGATCACGGCTCGTCGGACCCGTTCGTTTGATTCCCGGAGCATATTGATCGTCGACCCGCCCACGGTAGGAAACTTGGCCCTGTCGATCCACCACGACGATTTCGGCGGTTCGCGTCGCGCCAAATATCCGAGCAATCTTTTGGTCCGCATCCTTGATCTGACGAAAACCAAGTCCCAAGTCCTTAGCGAATTTTTGAAGATCTGAGTGGGAGTCGTGTGGATTGCTATTAATACCTAGAAAAACCACTTTCTTATCGGCATACTGTTTTGCAAGTTCATTCAATCGAGCGGCATAGAATTTGGCTACCGGACACTCGATCCCCAGGAAACAAAATACGCGCACCTCTGCTTTGTCTGCCCACTCGACTGATTTGCCATCGACGTCCGTCAAGTCGAGTTGTAAGACGGCCAATGGATTCACGTCCTGAGCAAAGCAGATATTGAATTCGCTAGAAAAAAGGGCGACAAGGCTACAGAAGATCCAGTGAATTGATGTTCTTGACATTCGCATCTCGAGCAAAGAAATGAAACCTGACCGATGGATAGTACTCGAAATGAATTCGGTTGTCATTTGTCTCTAAGGCAACCGGACAATAAAAACGTACCAACGAAACCAGAGCAGTTCGGAAAATGCTAGCGATGCAATGGATCTGCCCGCAATGCTAAATTTGGAGCCGTCATGGAAGGTCTACTCCCCCGGTCCGTCGTGGACTCAATTCGACGTACAAAAAAAGGGACGCTCGGCACAAAGCACCGAGCGTCCCTCCAATTAAATAGTTGTCTGGCCCACGCACAAGAATGTGGTAGGAAGCCAATTCGATCTTGGTGACTTAGTACCGATCGCGTCGGCCACCGCCACCGCCGCCACCGCCACCGCCGCCACCGCCGCCGCCGCCGAAGCCGCCGCCGCCGCCACGGCTTCCGCCGCCGCCGCCACCACCGCCGTAGCCACCGCCACCGCCGCCACGACTTCCGCCGCCACCACCGCCGCCACCGCCTTCGCGAGGACGAGCTTCGTTGACAACGATTTGACGACCATCAAGTTCAGCGCCGTTCAATGCACGGATAGCTTCATCAGCACCCGATTCCATTTCGACAAACGCAAAACCTTTGGAACGACCCGTTTCACGGTCGTTAACGACCTTAGCGGATGTAACCACCCCGTACTGAGCAAAAGCTCGTTCGAGACTTTCGGACGTAGTGGCCCACGCGAGGCTACCCACAAAAATGTTCTTACCCATCAAATAACCCTTGAACTTAACCTGTTTCCAAATCACCGATCGCTACCACAACGGCAGCATTTTAAACAAATCGCGTCTAGACCAATCCGCGGAAACCACTCGGACAGGCCGTCCGATGCATGCGGCAGAAAAACTCAATGGCGGACGAGACTAAAAGTACGCGGCTGTCTTCGAGAAACCTGTTGCTTACATCTTGTTGGGGTTGGAGGGCTCTTTGCAGCTCCCTAAACCTCACCCTACGTAACAAACTCTAACCACCTCTGGCAAGAATAGCAACATTAGTTATGAGAGCAAAAGCCTGGATTAAGCAGCGTTTCGAAAGAATCTTTGCTTTCCGCTAGTTTTTCAAACTGTCAATTTTATCGCCAGGTTTGCGGGAAATCGCGAAAGTCTCTCGCGTTCCGCGATGTCAATGAGTTCAACGGCAAAGTTAACGTCGGCTGCTTTGCAAGAAAATCGCCATGGGAAGGCGCCCGATCTACTTTGCAATGAGGGTAAGGTCTTCATGAAAAGTCTCCGACAAGAAAGGGAAGGGAGGCGACCCAGTAAATTCCGAGACAGCGAACGCTATTTTAAGGCGAGCGGCGGCCTGAAAACGACCTGATATGGTCCGTTCGATTTGACGAGCATTCGTACTCGTACTCAATCGCTTGCGATGGGACTCGTACTCGATGACAAGCGATCGAGTAGCAAAGGTCTTTGGTTTTGTGGCTTTTTTTGCCCAAGAAAGATCTTGGGCAGCGTTGCCAGCGTGGACTAGAATCCGGCAGTGCTCCTTGGGGGCTTGCCACCAAACCCCCAGGATTTTCTAAGG
>CAMDKL010000109.1 GCA_945900945.1 Pirellula staleyi DSM 6068 | reverse complement strand
AGGCAACTTGAATTCGACTGGGGTGACTTTACTGGGCCCTGTGTCGTTGGCACCGAGAGCCCAACAGGCAATGTCGACGTGGTGAGCGCCCCAGTCGGTCAGTTTTCCTCCCGAATACTCGTGCCAGTTTCGGAATGCGTAGTGGCAATTGCTGAAGAGGGGCACACCGCCACCGTATCCCACGCGCATTTCGGGAAGTGCTCGATAATCCACTTTAGGAGCAGGGCCGAGCCAGAATTCCCAGTCAAGTTCCTTAGGAACGGAAACAACGGGAATAACGGGTGAAGCTTCCATGTCGCCAATGGAACAGGTTACTCTTTGAACTGAGCCGATGCGCCCATTCTTTACGAGAGCGACGGCCTGCAAAAACCGCTGTTCTGACTCCGTCCTCTGCATCGTGCCAACCTGAAAGACTCGACCCGTCTCCTTGACGACTTTCTCGATTAACTTTCCTTCAGCGATCGTCAGCGTAAGCGGCTTTTCACAATAGACATCTTTGCCAGCGTACATCGCTTCGACCGCAATCTTGGTATGCCAATGGTCTGGTGTGGCAATCATGACGGCATCGATGTCTTTTCGATCGAGGATCTTTCGATAGTCCTTGTAAGCGTCCGGTTTCCTCTTCTGTGCCTTTTCCGTCTTTTCGACGTTTGCACCTAGGACGTTGGAATCGACGTCCGCAAGTGCCGCGAAATCAGCGAACTTAAATGACTTGCGGGTAATCTCCCATCCCTGATTTCGCAGGCCGATGGTCGCAAAGACCGGGCGGTCGTTAGGTGACTGATAGCTGAAAGCCCGATTCATCGTGGGGCCCAGAACTGCGGCTGTCCCTGCCGCAGCGACTCCCTGAAGAAAACCACGGCGTTTTGTTTGTCGAGGTACTGACATCGATAAAATCCTCCCGGAGAAATGAACAAGTAGTGGTACGGTGAAAGTATTTTGAAGAACGCAAAGATGTCGAACCAATCGGACGGCACCAACTCATCCGTGTTTACAGCAATGGATGATAACCGAATTCGGCCGTAATGGTACTGCGTCCGAGCTACCTGCCGGGCTTTTCAGCAAGCCAACCGAGAGAAATTAGGAACTGATCGGTCCGCCCGAGGGTGTCACGAAATTTCGAATTATCACCGCGACCAAAGTTGAAAAAGCCATGCTTCTCCCCTTCGTAAGTCACTAATTCGATCCGACAACCCGCTTTTCGCATTTGCTGCTCCATGAATTTAGCGCCCAAAAGCAAATCATCGTTGGTGCCAAAGAAAATGATCGTCGGTGGCATGGCCGATTGAACGTGATGAGCCGGAGACAATGATCGCGGCTCAACACCCATCCGCTCTCGCAATGATTCAACTTGCTTTTCAGGAAGTGTTGGACCACCCTCAAATGTGTCCAACGCAACTGCTGGATTAAAGAGAACGAGCGCATTGGGCTTGGAGCTAACTGCTGAGCCCTCGCTGCTCTCATCGAAATCGCTCAACGCAGCCGTGCAGGCAGCGAGATGTCCGCCAGCAGATCCGCCCCCTGCTGCAATGCGATTTGCATCGATCCCGAGTTCGGATGAATGAGCTCGGGTCCATCGGATAGCCGATTTCGCATCGCGAACACAATCCACTGCTTTGACCGAATGCCGCGAAGCAACTCGATAGTCTGCCGTCAATGCAACGATCCCCCGTGAAGCCAAATAGATACAATGCTGTTCGAACTGCTTTGGCGAACCGTTTTGCCAGCCGCCGCCGAAAAAGAAGACTACCGCCGGCCGACGGTCCGTTGACTTGTGCCCCGCTGGCAAAAAGGTCCACAATCGAAGGTTCGTATCGCCTATCGTTTTGTATACATAGGACTTCCCCTCTTCTAATAGCGGCGGGTAGCTTTTTGCGTCGTTGGATGCTAACGAAAATCGAAAAAGCGTTGTCGAATTCCAAGGCACATTAGGACGGACTACGACGGTTGGAAACTCAGGATGATTAGGAGAATCTGGAAAGTGCTGGGTCTCAAGGCAAAATGCTCCATGTCTGGGATAGGGATTGTTGTTGAAACCGTTGGCGGTATACAACTGCAACCCAGGTTCGGTCGTTAAGCACTCCATCACCCGGCCAGATTTTGGTTCCAGTACCTTAGCCGCCAAACGCAGCCCGCCGTGTTTCCCCCTTAAAACATAGTTGTGATCGTACCCTTTGGTAGCATCATAGAGTTTTTCAATGCGCTCGCCGATTCGGCGAGGATTTCGGAAATCGAGCGCCGTCCCCTCAACCGAAGCCAACTGACCGGTTGGAATCAATGACTTGTCAACCAGGGTGGTTTGATCGGCTGCGATTTGCAATTCGTGATCGAGAATATCTGTGAGAGCGCCTGAAAGGTTGAAATAGGCGTGGTTCGTCAAGTTAACAATGGTGGTTTGATCGGTACTGGCGCCGTATTGAATTCTCAATTCATTGAGGTCGGTTAGCGAGTATATCACACTCACTTGAAGTGTTCCTGGGAAGCCTTCTTCGCCGTCTCGACTTGTGTATTTCAATTCGACTGAAGCATCGTTCGCAATTTCGGATTTGGCACCTTTCCATAACAATTTGCCAAAGTGCTTTTGACCGCCGTGAATATGATTCTCGCCCGCGTTCTTCGTCAACTGAATGGTTTTGCCCTCCAGTGTGAAGCGACCCTCACGGATGCGATTCGCAAATCGACCGATCACAGCAGCGGCAGGAAAACCCTTCCTGTACGCTTCTAACGAGTCCGAGCCGAGAATCACGTTCGTGAATTTTCCATTCCGGTCCGGAACCGAGATCTCGGTAACGATGGCACCAAATTCAATGATTTTGACTTGCATCCCATGGCTGTTGCGAATTGTAAACTGCTGAACGATTTCACCTGTTGGCAATGTCGCAAACGGTGCCACAACGGTGCTTGGTTTCTCAGCCCGTGCGGGAGGGGACTGCAGTCCCAAACCAATACAGAATGCCACCAGTAAAAGTGGGTGTCGCATGATAGGATCCTAGTCCTTTCGAAATCGATGGAGAGTTGTTAGCCGCGTCCAGTCAACCGCCAACGCTGCTGGAAGAGCCACGTATTGATAAGCAACAGAAGTGCGCTAGAGGTTAACGTAACGATAAAGTAACTGCCGACAAGCGGCCAAGAACCAAGTTTTGCCCCCGCAGATCCGCTGCCCGAAGCGACCTCCGTCATGGGTGTACTATCTGCAGCCATCAGCGGACTAGCTACGCCAAGAAATCGTAGGTTTTCGACTTGGAGCCTAGCCAACTTACTGTCGCGCGAGTCCCCGCCAGGTGCGAAACTCCAAAAAAGAAAGTAAATCGCTATCGGCAAACAATACAGAATCATCAATACGATGTAACTGATCATCATGGCGCTGCTCGTCTTTCGAAGCAGAGTTGATAGAAACAAAGCTAGAATTGCGTTGAATATCGAGGCTGCAATACAAATACAGAGAAAGACCAGCATCGCTTTCCAGTTCTTAAACAACTCGGGGTTCAAGAAAGACAGCAACAGCGGGAACATCAAAAAGGACGTCAATACGAAAGAGACTCGATACCCCGCCAGAAGCTTGCCCCACATGATCTCCCATGACGAAATCGTTGTCGTGAGCAAGAGATCCAGCGTCTGACGCTCGCGTTCGCTAGTAATGCTACCCGCGGTAAACACAGGTGCGGCCAGGATGTTGAAGACGAGAACGTAGCCAACGTAATACGACGCCAAGTTCGGCATCAAAAACAACAATACCGCCATCAACGGAATCGCTAAAACCATACTCAGTTGAATTACCAGCCTCAACATGAGGGTTCCTTGGCTGAAAAGCTCCGCATGCATTTCCTTGTCGTAGACGGGATTGGCCCCGTCCTCCATTAATGTTTTGCGCCGTGGCGGAGCAAAAAGGTTGTCTGGGAACTGATCGCGTTGAATGACCAGCCCGACTGCTTCCCGTTGTTCTTGGTCCAGATCGACGACTTCGCTTCCTTGGCTCCCAACGTTGGGCGGATACAGCAATCGACGCGCTGTTACCGCCAACATACTGTAGCCGGCAAACAAGCAAATAGCCGGAATGAAGGTAATTGTGATTACTAGTCGTAAGTCCCCTTGCGGGGCAAGCCATAGCCAAGAAACCACACCCACGATGAGAATCGGCAGTATCAATACATAGCTCACTACCAACGAAGAACTTGTGCGTTTGAAATAACTCGAGCAATACATACTGATCGACCCAAACAAAAAAATGGCTGATAGCAGGCCGACATAGGCCGCTAACAACTCATAGATGGAAACGCCCCCGAGCGGCAGACAAAGCATAATGATCGGCAGGGAGCCTGAAACCAATACCACCAAATGCGCTAAAGCCGCTATTAGCTTTCCGGAAACGATCACCCAGGGCTGAAGCGGACTTGCTAGAAGCATTTCATAGGTCTTTCGCTCCTTTTCACCCGAAATGGCTCCAGCGGTAAAACTAGGTGCCATCAACGACGCGATCGCAAATTGCCCTACAAAAAAGAAATCGACCAACCGCTGGGCGGATGCCGATTCGCGACTAAGGTCGATTTTGACGTCACGGGGGTAAGCGATCAAAATCACCGAGGACAACGCGATCTGGTATACCAGCATCAAAAGAAAAGCTCGCGGCGTTCTCAAGTTAGAAATCAACTCGCGCTGTAGAACTGGATTGTCAAGAACGAACATAGGCCAGATAAATTAAGAAGTGGGCGAAAAGGTACGACTGTATCTCGAACCCTAGTGCTTTGTCAAGTTTGCTAAGCCGGGGTAGATGGACTTGAGTTTTATTCGGGCATCGTCGAGTTTCATTTGCCAATCGAATAGACGCTTGTGCGTGTTTTGGTCCGTATGTCCTACCCAGATTGACGGTCCTGCAATGCGTCATGTGCGTGGCTCAACACTCTCGCATTGAGGCGCGACGATTGAAACTGGATCTAGACTTTCCACAGTCCTCAACTTAGCATCGTACGAAAAATAAGTGGCATAGGCTTCCAGCCTGTGGAGGTCAAATCACAGGCTGGAAGCCTATTCCACTAATGAAGAACCGACAGTAATTTTCCGCTCGATGCTAAAGTCATCACAGGAGTTCGCTTTATGAAGAAAATGGATTTAAACGACCGCGAAACCAAATCCCCCGACATCGCCGCTGCGAACCTCGCCGCGCTCCGGGCGCTCTTCCCGGAACTCGTCACCGAGGGGCCGGACGGCGTGGCCGTGAATCTCGACGTGCTCAAACAGCTCGTGGGCGACCAGAGAAAAACGGGTCAGGTCTCTTTAATGCGTGTCAGGGAGCCGAATTTATTGGGTTCTTCGGCGCTTTGCGTGATGCTTGCGTAGAATTCGACTGAGAGATTCAGCGATTTGGTCCATCCGGCTTTCCAGTGGATTGGGTAGAAACCTGGTTTTGCTGCTCTTTGGCCTGTTTCAAACAATGCTCGCTTCGGTTTTGCGATGATCGCTTAAAGCTAGACCTCAAGCAAGCGAACGCTTGCTAAAGGGTTTTGCAAATGGTTCGGTATTTCTTTTGGACTCTGCGGCTATTGGCTCGCAAAGTCCAATCAGGCAATCCAGACGATCCACACACCATGGTTGGTCTGATGATAGACGATTCGGACCGGTCCCGATCACCGAGCCATTCGACGAGTTCGAGGGGTTTTTTCTGAGAGACAATGGTTCCAAGTTCGGATTGCAGGCCGGAATTTTCACCGAGAACATCCAGAACGCTTGGAAAGCCTGAGCTGCAATCCTTTCGCTATAATGCAACAATAATCAAAACACCGACTCAACTTCCAAACCAGCGTTGTGCCCAAGTATCATGAAGAAACATCCTTTCATTCAACTCAGTTTTCTGTCCGCATTCATCCTCGCTATTCCCTATCTGGAACTCGCATCAGCAGAGTCACCGCCACTTTTTGAGCAGAAGAACATTGTCGCCTGGTGCATCGTGCCATTCGATTCTGTGAAACGCGGGCCAGTCGAACGCGCAGAAATGGTCCAGAAACTTGGCATCACCAAGGTTGCTTATGATTGGCGGGAGGAGCATGTGCCTCAGTTCGAACAGGAGATCCTCGAATACCAAAAACGCGGAATTGAGTTCTTTGCGTTTTGGGGCGCCCATGACGAGGCCTTTCGCCTGTTCGAGAAGTACAGGCTGCATCCGCAAATCTGGCAAACGGCGCCCAGCCCAACCGGAACCACGACACGCGACGAGCAAATTCAAAAAGCCGCGATGCAACTGCTTCCTATAGTTGATCGCACTCGGAAGCTCGGTTGCAAGCTCGGCCTCTATAATCATGGTGGCTGGGGCGGCGAACCTGAGAATTTGGTCGCAGTGTGCGAATTCCTCCATCGGCATCATGACGCAAAGCACGTTGGCATTATTTATAACCAGCACCATGGTCACAGCCATGTGGAACACTTCCCGCAGGATCTCGCCGCAATGAAACCGTATCTGCTATGCCTGAATCTCAATGGCATGACGCGCGACGGCGACAAACGCGACATGAAGATTCAGCCGGTCGGCCAAGGCGAACTGGACTTGTCCCTGCTAAAAAACATTTTCGAGTCCGGCTATCGTGGCCCCATCGGAATCATCGGTCACACCAACGATGACGTGGAGCTGCGTCTACTCGACAACCTAGATGGTCTCAACTGGCTGGTCCCGCAGCTCACCGGAAAACCCGCCGACTCAAAACCGACCCCGCGGCTCCCCTTAGCCCGGATTATTCATGGGTCATTGAATGATTAGCCGAAGGGCGCTATCCCACGGTGCTCACTTTAAACCTTTTTCGCTAGCTTCGGGCTTCGTATTAGGCGAATTCGTCAGCGAATTCGGGCCCGGTGCTAGCGCCCACCGGTTCACGAAAACACAAAGTGAGTGCCATTTGGCTAGCGCCCTGAGGCTAATGAATAATCCGGGTTAGCGACTAAGTCCGCTATTCCAGCTAGCTCGAAGTGATACGTTTGTCATACTTTACGGCATCGATTTGATTTGATAATCATCTTCGATAAAGTCGACGTGAATACTTCCGCCGTCATTTTCCTCCCGACGTAGCAACTCAGTCGCAATCTTATTCTGAAGACGGCGTTGGATTACGCGTTTCAGTGGACGCGCTCCGTAAACGGGATCGTAGCCTTCATTGCTAATCGCATCGATGGCTCGCTCGGAGATGTTCAATCGATAGTGATTCTCTACCAATTGCTGCTCCAGCTTTTCAATTTGCAGGACAACGATCTTGCGAATCTGTTCCTTGCGAAGTGGTTCAAAGATGATCGTCTCATCGATTCGGTTTAAAAACTCTGGCAGGAATTTCGTCTTAAGCGACTCTTGCACGGCCTGTTGCATATCCTCTTCGCTGCCACCCTCTTCGGCAACACGCTGAATCATCTGACTTCCGATATTGCTGGTCATGACAACAATTGTATTGGTAAAATCGACGGTTCGATTTTGTCCGTCGGTCAATCTGCCATCGTCTAGCAATTGCAATAGGATATTGAAGACATCTGTGTGCGCTTTCTCAATTTCATCTAGCAAGATGACGCTGTATGGCCTTCGCCGAACCGCTTCGGTCAATTGACCGCCTTCCTCGTAACCGACATATCCCGGAGGGGCCCCCGTTAAACGGCTTACCGTATGGCGTTCCATGAACTCGCTCATATCGATTCGAACCATTGCGGATTCGTCATCGAACATGACTTGAGCAAGCGCCTTGCAAAGTTCGGTTTTGCCAACGCCCGTTGGGCCAAGGAACAGAAACGAACCGATCGGGCGATTGACATCCTGCAGCCCACTACGGCTTCGTCGCACTGCGTTGCTAATCGCTTCGACTGCTTTGTTCTGGCCAATTACACGTTGATGCAATCTTTCCTCCATCACCAATAACTTGGCTCGCTCTGTCTCCAGCATGCGAGTCACTGGCACTCCCGTCCAGGCGCTGACCACCGCCGCAATTTCGTCCGCAGTAACCTCCGTTCGGAGCAATCGACGTTTTTCGGTCTCCTTCGATTCCTTGGTATCCTGCACTTCTTCTTTTGCGATTTGCTCTCGCAATGGGCGCACTTTTTGATCGAGCTCGAATAGCTTTTGGTAGTCGGATTCGGATACGCCGGCGCCTGCAGATTGCTGTTCTTTAATACGAGAATCGAGTTGCCGAAATTCCCCTTCGGCTTGTTCAAGCGATCGGCGGACAGAACCCACGCCTGAGAAGCCAAGCTTTTCGGATTCCCATTGCTCGCGGAGGCTCGCCAATTCGCGTCTGACTTTTTCCATTTCCTTTTCGATATCCTCCAATGCATCGTCAGTGCTGTTGTCCGATTCCTCATTGAGTTGCCGCTGCGCTAGTTCTAATTGCCTCAATCTGCGCTGCAGTGTATCAATTTCAGTTGGTACGCTATCGCGTTCCATCGCTAGGCGAGCGGACGCTTCATCGATCAAATCGATCGCTTTGTCTGGTAAAAAACGATCGGTGATATAGCGATGCGACAACTTCGCAGCTTCGACGAGTGCGGCGTCTCGGATTTTAACTCCGTGGTGAGCTTCATACTTCGCCTTGAGCCCTCGCAAAATGGTAATCGTATCCTCCACACTCGGCTCGCCAACGTAAACCGGCTGGAAACGGCGTTCAAGAGCCGCGTCCTTTTCGATATGCTTGCGGTATTCGTCAAGTGTAGTTGCACCAATGCATCGCAATTGTCCGCGAGCGAGTTCCGGTTTAAGTAAATTCGCTGCATCGCTCGAGCCCTCAGCTGCCCCTGCTCCTATCACGGTATGAAGTTCGTCAATAAACAGAATGACTTCTCCGTCTGCATCTTTGACTTCTCGAAGAACTGCCTTCAACCGTTCCTCAAACTCGCCTCGAAATTTGGTACCCGCGATCAAGGAACCCATATCGAGTGAAATGACACGACGGTTCTTCAGGCTTTGCGGAACGTCGCCTTGGACGATGCGTTGGGCAAGTCCCTCGGCAATGGCGGTTTTGCCGACGCCAGTCTCCCCTATTAGCACAGGGTTGTTCTTCGTGCGTCGCGAGAGTACTTGGATTACGCGACGGATCTCGTTATCGCGACCGATAACCGGGTCCAATTTGTTTTTAGTGGCCAGAGCGACCAAGTCAATTCCGTATTTTTCCAGCGCTTGAAATTTGCCTTCTGGGTTTTGATCTATGACACGCGCGCTCCCACGCACGCTTTGCAGCGCATTGAGTATGTCTGGCTCGGAAACACCCAACAGTTTTAACAAGCCAGTTGCTTTGTTTTCAGTCCGACACAGTCCGAGAAGAAGATGTTCGGTGCTAACAAATTCATCTTTCATGGCGTCAGCAGCAGCAGAGGCCGCTTCAAGAGCCTTCTGCAGCGACGGACCTATAGAGGGTTGACGACCTCCTGAGCTTCGCGGCAATCGCTGCAATTCACTGTCACAAGTCGTCCGGATTTTTTCAAATGGAGCCCCCATTTTCTTAAGCAACGGTACGACGACACCATCGTTATCCTTGAGCAACGCCTTGAGCAAATGCAGACCTTCTATCTCTGGATTTCCCGATGAAGTTGCCAGCGATTGAGCTTCGACGATGGCTTCCTGGCCCTTGATGGTAAGTTTATCCATTCGAAAACTCATATTCTCGTCTTCCGGTTCGAAGGTTTTACAACATTGGTATACCAATCAATTGGCAGTCAGCCATTCGAAAAGCCTCGACTGCAAATCGTGGGCCGAAACCAACAACTTTAGGGGCTCGAATGTTCAACCCGCACAGCGGTGGTCCTGACCAGCCACATTGTCCCAATAAATGGTTTGAGGGAGACTCGGGCTGTTCCTACTCCGCCAGCGATCGAGCGCTAGTGCTAGAGCCGTCGGCTACATTCAATCTTTGGGGATAAAATCGCTACAAAGATATTGTAGAAACGCTTTCGTGTTACTGAGTCTTCTGCCTGCACGTCCGCCAAAGCGAGCCGTACTAGGTCCGACGTTGAGTGCCGATAGCTTTTCCTCCAGCGTACCTAGCTTCTGTTCGCGTTGAATCTGAATGCTTTTCAAATAAATCCTTAAACGTGGAGTGCCTCCAATATAATCTAACAGTAGCGGGCAATTCGGATAGTAATAAGCCAACCTGTCTGAAGGGCGCAAAAAGGCTTCCCATTCGCTGCGAAAAGCGTCAATCGAAACGGCGGCAGTGAAATCAATCTCAGAAAGTTCCAGATGGGCGTAGAACGCTTTTGACAGAACAGTTGACGGTTGAATTTTGCGATCAAATCGCTCACTGGTGCCGAGCCGTTCGGCAACCCAAACCACTGGAGATCGGTCACTCTTGTTCTTCGCCTTTTTAGTGTCGTTTATTCCTGGAGCTGACTCTCCATAGACAACAACAATATTATCGAGGTCGCTTTTCAATGCCTTGGGGATATTGGTCGTTGGTCCTGTGCGGATCTTCCTTCGACAACTATCCTCGGACTTAGGGTGCGATAGCTGGTTTGCAATCATGAAGTCAAATGCGGCAACGAGTTGTTCAAAACCATGTGTCTGTGGCTCTAAACATCGGAGCGCGGCAACGGTTGCTTCGAGGGTTGATAAAAAGGAGATATGTGGCTCGCGCCTCAGTCCATATCGACTCGGTTGAGTTGGAGCCAATCGATATTTCGGCAAGCGTTGAAGACAAGGGATATCGCGGTAAAGGGTCTTGGTATGGTGCCAAGTGCCATCCAAAATAACGAGCTGATTGGGTTTTTCGTCGCTGCTCAGATCTTCAAGGAGTTGTGATCCGTTGCCCGGATACAAAAGTCCAACCGAATCGGAGAGCGTTAGCAAGGACAACGCGGACCTTAAACCGTCAATGTGGTCGACAAAAAGTTGCGAATTGAAAAGGGAGCGACTCAAGATGCGAGCGGTGTTAAATGGGTGAAAGCGTTCTCGCATGTGCTGAAATATCAACACGTTTGTGTGATTGTAGATCGTCGGAATTTGATCGCAAAAGCAACGATCAACAGGCCGATAACATCCATAGCACCGAGGACGCCAATCTTTTTCCGGAAGATCCATTTGCCCCTGCGGCTTCGGTTGCGGCATTCTATTTACGCCCAGCCCCCAGTGGGCGAGCGCTCAACGCACCTCGAACTCCGACTTGGCCAGGATCTCTCGCAACCTTGTCGGTAAAAATCCGCACATCGTTTAAAATGGGCTGTAGCTTTTGCGTAATGAGTTGGATGTTTCCAGACGCAGACTGAATGTTGTTGAGTGTGGCGGTTGCTTTGTAATATAGCTGTGGATTGTCAATCAATTGGGCAACCGTTCCGTTGCTGTTGTTAATACGACTGGTGAGCCGTTTTAGATCCATAGCGAGGGTGTCCAGATTTGCCAACGACCTAACCGCATTGGCCACCAAAACTTCGCTGTTCTTGCTTACGGGATCGGTGATGTCCACGATGTTTTTGATAGCCACGTTGGCGTTGTCAACGGCTTCTCGAATGGTCTCGCCTATCCCATCGAACTCTTTGCCCAACCCCTCGAGGCTTGCGCTGAACTGTTCGAAGCCCTTAAGAGTCCGTTGCGTTTGAGCGAGTGTCGTTTGTGCTTCCTTAAACAGATCCGGAAGAATCGCTAAGCCATTGGCGATCCCGTTTGGGATTTGGGCATTTTCAAACTGCATCACAACACGATTAACCGTCTTGACCGTTGTCTGGACATCGTCGGCCGTTGCCTTGATGGAAGTAACCAGTTCTCGAACAGGGCCATTATCCTGGCCGACAACTTCTTGTACCGAAGCACCAATCGAGTCAATACGAGCCAAAGCCCGTTCAACGGTTGTAAGAACGGGCACAAGTGTACTCTCAAGCCGCGTCAATGACTCAAAGGGATCCTTGGCAACTTCGCCTCCGTCCAGGAATGAATTGTCTGAGATGAATTCGTTGATTGCGGCAGATTCACGTGCATCCAAAACGCCGTCCCGAGGCGTGCCCATGGTTCCGTCGAATCGGCGCAGATTCGACTCGGAGGTTGGTTCGACAAACTCAATGACTGCATCTCCAGTTATAATCGAGCCACTTACAATTCGCGGCACCTCGCCTTTTCGCAACTCAACTTTGCGATCGAGTTCCATTCGTATGATGACCCCCTCGTTGCCTGGTCGAAGTGTAATAGCTGAAACTCGGCCAATGTGCACACCGTTTTTTCGGATGGGTGTATCGACTTGAACCTTTGGCGCGCTTGGGAAGTTGATGCTAATTCGGTTGCGATCGACCCACAACGTTGGTACAGCACCAAAGAATGCGATCAACAGTACCCCGATGATCGCGGAGGCCATTACCAACACTCCCACGCCGAAACGATAGCCACTCTCTTCCATGATTATTTCTCGCCTGTTCCGTGGTGGGAATTAAGATCCACTAAGTTGAGGGTGTCCGGATGTCCTTTTCCTCTGGACGCAAGCATTTCCATCAATCGCTCGCCGGCTTCACCATTTACGAATTGTTTGACCCGTCGATCACGGGACCTTTCGAGTTGCGAGGGCGGTCCATCGAAAAGGATTTGGGGTTCGCCAACTTCTAACCGTGAATAGGGATACAACATGATGATTCGGTCGGCGACTTTTCGAGCGGAATGCATATCGTGCGTTACGATAATGCTAGTGACAGAATATCGTTTCCGAGTTCGCATCATAAGTTCGTTGATAATGTCGCTCATGATTGGATCCAAACCCGTCGTTGGTTCGTCGTATAGAAGCAGGTCCGGTTCTAAAATCAAAGCACGAGCGAGACCGACTCGTTTGCGCATCCCGCCCGACAATTGCGATGGGCGCTTCTGCAGCACATTGCTCGGTAGCCCAACTTCGGCCAGCCGTTCTGTGATTAAATTTTGAGCTTGTTTTCCTTTGGGAACACCATGCTGTCGAAGCGGAAAGGCAATGTTCTGGCTGATGGTCATACTGTCGAAGAGCGCAGCATTCTGAAAAACAAAGCCGAATCGCTTCCTCAGATTTGTCATGTCCTGATCATTGAGTTTCTGAATGTCCTGGCCGTCGAAAATTACGCTCCCGGATGTTGGACTGAGCAAGCCGACGAGGGCTTTGAGAAACATGGTTTTTCCACAACCACTTTCACCAATAATCGCAACCGTTTCCCCTCGGTTCAAACTGACCGATATATCCTTGAGCACAACCTGGCGGCCAAATTGCAATGACATTCCACGCGTCTCAAGAATTGGACGAGTCGCTAATGGACTAGTAGTTGAAAGCTGCGTGAGGATTGATTCATCCATTAAAACAGTTTTGCCCCCGTTGGCCAAATGGTAAAGTAAACTGCGTCCAGAAAAATGTTGAGAACGATATCCAACGCAAGAATCATCACGAAGCTCTGAACAAAAGCAGCCGTCGCAGCTCGTCCGACACCTTCGGCTCCAGGCTGGCAATGAAAGCCACGGTAGCAGCTTATTATTGCGATCATTGCGCCAAAAAAAACGCTCTTGAAAACGCCGGTAAACAAATCGAAGCCACCGACAAAATCCCTGCTATTTCGCAAGTATTGAGCATGATCAATACCCAGAATGATGACACTATAAAAGTAGCCACCCACGATTCCCATAAAGTCCGCCATGACGGTCAGCGCTGGAATTAATAACACACACGCCATAAAGCGTGGCACAACCAAATAGTGAATAGGATTAGCGCCCATACTAGTGAGTGCATCAATTTGTTCCGTAACTCGCATTGTACCAAGGACCGCCGCCATGGCGCTCCCCACTCTGCCTGCAAGCATCGTTGCCGCCAAAACAGGTCCGAGTTCACGGACCAAAGACATGTTGATGACGGCGCCCAGCCGAGTTTCTAATCCAAGGTTTTTGAATTGATGATAGCTTTGAATAGCAAGAACCATTCCAATAAAAGTACCCGTGAGTGCCACGACCGGCAGGCTAAGTACTCCGACAGCGTAGAAATTCTGCATTAACGTCTCTCGCTTCGGACGGGCGCGAAACATCCAAATAAACATTTGGAATGCAAACAAGGAAATATCCCCAAGCGTCGTGATCCCCTGGACGACGACTGTGCCCCACGCCGACGTAATTCGGTGAAGGCTGTTCAGAAGCCGACTCAAAATGGAGTCATTGTTAGGATACGGATCGCTTGCCATAAGAATGGGATCGACTGTTAAAAAGCGTAGCTTGAGTCGACTTTGCCGAAAAAACAGATTCTACTGCATTCATTTTGCTAGCATTCCGTCGGCCCAAGCCAGTGTTTTAGCGGAGTCAAGGTAAATTCTTCGGAACAATTCAATTATCTTATCCGCCTGGATAGCGATTGTACGATACGCAATGGATACATCATGGAAGCATCAAAAAGACGACGCTTCACGCTAGTGCCAATATCATAAAGTTCACCACCTCTGCCCAATTCAATCGTTCATGCCGAACAAAGTAAATATTTCTCCCAAACACGGGGTAAAGATCAGCGGTCGCACTTTACGTGAAGTGATCGTTCGGCACGGGTTGTTCATCGTGGTCTGGCTCGTTTCGACAATTTCCTTATGGAACCGTTCGGGCCAGGGTTGGATTCCGCATGACGAAGGATTAATGGCTCAAACTGCGGAAAGAGTGCTGCGAGGAGAATTACCTCATCGAGACTTCGACGACACCTATACCGGCGGGATTGCCATGATGCATGCGGCAGCCTTTAACGTACTGGGGACGGACCTCTATTCGATGCGTGTAGTCCTACTTCTTTTCGGCATAGCCATGATTCCTGCTATCTACACCATCGCTCGCCAAGTGGCTTCGCCTCCGATAGCAGCGCTCGCAACTTGGACCGCGATTGCTTGGAGTCTTCCAAACTATTTCGCACCGCTACCGTCATGGTACAATTTATTCTTTGCGATATTCGGAACGTGCGCTCTGCTGCGCTTTATTGATACTGGACGAAATCGTTGGCTTGTATTGGCTGGAATCCTTGCAGGCTTTTCGATCCTGATCAAGATCGTTGGCATTTACTTTGTCGCTGGCTCGCTTCTGTTTCTATTATTTCGCGAACAAGAAGTTGCCCACGAAACTATCTCGAATCCCTCAAGCTTAGGAAGCGGTAACCGAAGACGCCCCGGTCTTTATCCCTTTGCGTTGTCGGTCGCAGTCGGTGTTTTTGTAGCAGCGGTCGTCATCTTGATTCGGCGACGTTTCACCTTGATGGATGCGATTCTATTCGTTGTGCCTAGCTTGGCACTTGGGACAGTTTTGGGGTTCAACGAATGGCGACTGGGCGGCTATTCCAGTAGGACCCGATGGCGGAACGCACTCATCAACTTAGCCGTTTTCCTAATAGGAATAAGTATCCCTTTGGCTGTATTTCTTGTCCCGTACGTGGCGACAGGAAGTCTTCTTGAGCTATATCAGGGTGTTCTGATCTCGCCTCAAAAGCGACTTGACTTGGTCTCACATGCACTCCCTGCGCCATCGAGTCTAATTGCCCTGCTGCCCATTGCTTTGGTCCTAATGATTCAGCTTCCGCGAGATTCAATTCTCAATGGACGTCTGTTTACTACGATCGCAGCGACGGGAGGTTCGCTAGCTGTTTTTGCGGGTGGTATCCATTCCGTTTACACAGGCTTTTGGAATTCTGCACGTCCGATCGTTCCGCTAGTAGTCCTAATCGGTTGCTGGCAGTTGATTGCAAAAGTGTCTGATGGAATGTCTAAAATAGAACGGCAGAAACTTTTTGTGGTGCTTGCGATGTGTACCACGATCAGTTTCGTTCAGTTTCCATACTCGTATGGAATTTACTTTTGTTATGCTGCCCCAATGGTTGTCCTAGCTGTGATTTACGTGGCCGCGCGTCAAAGGCTTGCGCCAAAAAAACTCCAGTTCAGTCTGCTTCTGGTCTATTGGATGTTCGGTATTATTTGGCTCAACCATGGTTACATCCGATCGATCGGATTGAGTTATGTTCGCGTGGCTAACCAGACGAGTATGAATCTGGATCGAGCGCAATTGACGGTCCCCTTCTTCGAGGCCAACGTCTATTCACGGCTGGTGGAGGAGGTTCAGAAGCATTCGAAAGAGAAATCTTTTATCTACGCAACTTCGGATTGTCCAGAGATTTATTTTCTTTGCAATCGTCGAAATCCAACTCGAACGATGTATGATTTCTTTGACATAGATTTTCAATCCGATCCAGCGGGGCGAATCGATCGACTGATAGCCATGCTCGACGAGAAGGAGATCAAGGTCGTAGTGCTGCACTGGACCGCCGAATTTTCTGGGGCACCTGCCAAGGAATTGGTTGCCGCGATCGAGTCGCAATTCACGAGTTCATCTCATTATCGATTTTTCCCTCAGGATGATTCGCAGGTCCATCCTGACTTTAGCGTTGTCTGGCGAGACTAGAGTTGATTTGAGCGGAACGGATCGTTTACGATAAGACTATGGGAATCATTAAAAAACTAGGCGGAATCATGGGGAATACGACGGCTTATCGTCTTTGGCAAGCTCCGTTTGAAGATGCGAAAATAGCACCCGCTTTGCGTTACAATGATTTTAACAAGATCAAACGGGTGTTGGATGTCGGCTGCGGGCCTGGTACCAATTGCCGATATTTTGAGAAATCGGACTACACAGGGTTCGATATCAATCCAAGCTACATTCGATATGCTCAAGAGAAATACAAGCGGAACTTTGTTGTTCAAGATGTATGTACTTTTGAAGCTGCCGAGGGAGAACGATTCGATTTCATATTGCTAAATAGCCTCTTGCATCATCTCAGCGATGGCGAGACACATCGCATATTGGGCCAACTCGGAAAATTGGTAAGTCCGGGCGGTTTTGTCCACATAGTGGATTTGGTACTGCCTGACCGCCGTGGCATTCCACGTTGGTTGGCCGAAAGCGATCGCGGTGATTTTCCGCGTCCTCGGCTGGCCTGGGAAGAGATTTTCACAACCCATTTCCGGACCGCCGTTTTCGAACCGTATCCGATAAAGCTTATTGGAATCGAGTTATGGAACCTAGTTTACTTCAAGGGGGAACCGAAGTAGTGAGCAACGCACTGAAGGTTTCGATTGCGATACCCGTTTATAACGAAGAGTCGATCATCGAAGAATTGTTGCGGCGTTGTTTGGCTGTACTCGATTCTTTGCCTAGCGGACCCCATGAGATAGTTCTTGTGGACGATGGGAGCTCCGATCGAACATGGGCGTTGATCTCGCACGCATCGGCTCTGGACGGTCGTATCGTCGGTATCACTTTGTCACGGAATTTCGGCCATCAAGCGGCAATTGGCGCTGCACTCGATCATACGTCGGGTGACTTTGTTGTAGTGATGGATGGCGATTTGCAAGATCCGCCTGAGGCAATTCCCGATTTGTTAGCAGAAGCGCAAAAGGGCTTCGATGTCGTTTATGTTGTGAGAGTCGGACGGAAGGAAAATGTATGGTTGCGCACCTGCTATTCTCTGTTTTATCGTTTGATCACGTTGTTGGCGGATTTGCAATTGCCAATGGGTGCGGGAGATTTCGCAATCATGTCACGTCGCGTGGTGGATCTTGTACGCCAGAGTCCGGAACGTCAACGTTACTTGAGAGGCCTCCGGACGTGGTATGGATTCCAACAAAAGGGTCTAGAAATCGAACGCAATGCACGGCACTCCGGCAGGTCAAAATACAGTCTTCGACGTCTCCTTCGGCTTGCATTCGATGGCGTTTTTGCTTTCTCGGTAGTACCGATTCGACTTGCGACGGCTTTCGGAATGCTGGCCGTTTCGTGTTCGGTACTGTTTGCCGTCTATTCGCTAATCGTTAAAGTCTTTTTTGGAAAGTCACAATCACCGGAAGGGTTTACGGCGTTGATTTTTGCGATTACATTCCTCTCCGGTGTGCAGCTCTTGTTCTTGGGAGTAATCGGCGAGTACATCGGCCGGATCTATGAAGAAGTGAAGCAACGTCCTCATTATATTGTCAAGCAAGTAATCGCAACGCGGGCGAAACATGGAGAATGATTACGGCCAAGCCTACAAGCGACTCTACTGCGAACACTGGTGGTGGCGGTCACGCGAGGAGTTCTTGATACGAGTCATCCAAGGTCTTTGTTTGCCAGCCAACCCCAACATTCTCGACCTTGGCTGCGGCGATGGTCTGTTTTTTGGTCGACTCGCTGAGTTTGGCGGAACTATCGAAGGACTAGAGTCAGACCCGTCTCTTGTTTCTAGAGAAACGGCTGAGCGGTATAGGATTCATGTCGGACCACTTGATGCTTCGTTTGCGCCTAACAAACGATTTGCGTTGATCCTGATGTTGGACGTTTTGGAGCATCTTCCAAATCCCAAGGAGTCTTTAAAGCAGGCGGTCGAATTGCTTGAACCTGGGGGCCGCCTCATTTTGACTGTCCCAGCTTTTCGCTGCCTCTGGACAAACCATGACGATCTGAATCATCATTTCACTCGGTTTACCAAGCCGAGTTTGGCCAACATTGCGAAGTTCGCAAAATTGCGAATCGATCGGTGCCAATACTTTTTTCATTGGTTGGTACCTTTGAAATTGGCTGTTCGACTCAAAGAGCAATTGATCCAATCGCAGCCAAAGCCACCAAAGATCCCAGCGCCGATCGTAAACCGTTCGATGCTCGCATTGTCGCTACTCGAACAACGGCTCTTCGGAAACTTGATGCTACCCGTCGGCACTTCGTTGTTGGCGGTGGGAAAACGTGGCGAGACTTAGGCTAGCGGTAGTCAAGTCTACAAATCCGGTATAGTGCTGCAACTTGTCGTTTTGCACTCAGCTCTTCGTCTCGAATCAAAGCAATTCCGATCCATCCTAACATGGCTAGCGGAGCAGCAATGAGAAACAACAAAGCGGTTTGGATTCGAATGGCAGGCTTGTTCACATTCATCTAGTGCATCAAAACGACGTCCGTCGTAGACAAGCTCCGAGCGGACGATTACCCTAGACTACGTCGGGACAATTCCTGCGTCCAAGTTCATTATTTTCGTTTCCCAGTTTCTCCGTAGGATTGCTGGCGTGAAGTTGAGTCTTGGTACTCACGCATCTTCTTTCTGTTTTTATTCCGTTTTGTATTGTCAGCAACTTCGGCGGATTGCGATGCGTTCAACTTACGACCGAGTTCCACATCGGGACAGATATATTTTTTTATTATGCTAAGTTCCGAAATGCGACCTAGGTCCAATGCATTCCTTTGAAGCAGAACCTTGGCTGTATCGACCTTGCCAAGATCCCTGAGTGCCGTTGCTTCTCGATTGCGTTCTGCCGTACTCGATTCGAATCACTCCATTGAGTACGAGTACGATTGAAAGCAAAAAGTGTTGGCGTTCGCCGAGAAGTGTCTGAATTTCTATCCGAATTGGCTTATAATAATGCGGTATGTAGACCCCAATTCGCGTCCTCTCGCCGGAACCAAAACCATGACCCTTCCATTTTTTCTATCTCGCTATTTTTGTTTACAGGCACTGCTACTTGCCTCGATCGGTTGCTTCAGCATCGCAGCGGCGAATGACAACAAGACGGAGACTGTTTCTGCTTCGATCACGCAGGGACAAAAAATGTGCACATGCGGCCACAGCTTCCACTATTTCATGCCTCCGATTCTGGCAGAGATGGCGAAAGCGGGAGAAATCATAGGGCATGAGCAAGTCGGCCAGTCCTACATCGGTGGTTCGCGTATCATCCAGCATTGGGATGTCCCCGAGGACAAGAACAAGGTGAAGGAGTTGCTAAAGGCCGGTAAAGTAAATGTGCTCACGCTTTCGCCCATTCATCTGCCGGACCAAGGGATAGGAAATTTCGTAAAGCTGGCGGCTGAAAATAATCCCCATGTTCGGATCACTTTGCAGGAAAACTGGCTGCCATTTGATATTTTTGATGTGACCTTTACTCTGCGGCCAGCGAAAGTGGATCACAATGCAATCAGCTTCGAACAGCTAAAGGAACTGCATGAGCCGTATTTCGAGGGACTGGACGAGCAGGTACGTGAATTGAACAAGAAGATTGGAAAAGAAGTCGTGTTTGCTGTTCCAGTCGGTCAGTCGGTCAACGCGCTCCGCGACAAAGTCATTGCTGGTCAGGCCCCTGGGATCAAGACGCAAGAGGATCTGTTCTCCGACCCGCTCGGCCACGTCAAGGGGCATGTCATGGCCCTCAATGCTTATTGCCACTATGCCGTAATTTATCGCAAGAGCCCGATCGGACTGCCGGTTCCAGCAATACTGAAGACAGCAAAACTGGGTGACGACGAAGAGAAGCTCAACAGGCTTTTGCAAGAACTCGCATGGGACGCTGTAACGAAACATCCACTGAGCGGTGTGAAGACAGGAGCCAATCCGTAAAAATGCATGTGAAAATAGGGTTGTCCTGGGGTGTTAAAAAACTGGTATTGCATTGTGATTTGGACGTGACGTTTTCGTCTCATTTTTCGTCCCGTTGCTAGTTGGCATGTTTCGTTATTAAAGGACATGTAATTAACTCGCTAGCCGTGGCGGCCAATCCATCTAGATCATTCGTTTGCCTCACTGGGCGGAACCCAGTTGATTATGCATTCTCTTTTCACAGCACTCTCAGTGAATATCAATGCGACGACGATTACGGAATGGAACCGCCGTTTGCACAGTTTCTCGCAATGGTGCCGCACCTAGATGTTGACAGCGACAATTTTGTCGCACCCTTCGATGCTTTGGTTGTAATCGATTTCTTGAACTCGCAGAGCAGTAAGCAGGGAGAGAGTGAAAGCGTGAACACGGTAGCACCGTTTGAATT
>CAMDKL010000108.1 GCA_945900945.1 Pirellula staleyi DSM 6068 | reverse complement strand
CTTCTGCTTAATGGGTTTGAATCCCAGGGGTTATCCTCAGGGGTTGTGGAGGGCTTTAACAACAAGGCGAAATTGACCATGAGAAAAGCATACGGTTTCAAGGAGTACGAAACCATTAAAACAGCGTTATATCACCAGCTTGGGAATCTTCCGGAGCCAAAAACTACCCACAGATTCTGCTGACGAGGCATCGCTTTAGCCTGTGATTAAAGAATCGGATCAATAACCGCAATCACACTTTAGACCAATCGCGACGTTGGCGACTACTCGGGATCGCCATTTTCTTGCGGTACTTCGTTATCGTTCGACGTGCAACGCCAAGCCCTTGCTTTTTGAGCTCATCTACTAAGTCGTCGTCGCTAAGCGGATTGGTTTTGTTCTCTTTGCCGATGATCTCCTGCAATTTAATTCGAATCGTTTCGTAGGCCACGTCTTCACCATCGGCACTTTGTGTTCCGAAGACAAAGAACCGTCTAAGTGGCAAGATTCCTCGTGGTGTTTGAATCCACTTGTCATCCACGGCTCGCGAAACGGTTGTGACGTGGACTCCAACTTGGTCGGCAATCTGCTGCATCTTGAGCGGTTCAATCGATTCAGGCCCTTCGTCCAGAAATTTCTTCTGGTAGTCAACGATCGCTTGTGAAACACGCGTCAAAGTCCGCCTGCGTTGCTGAATCGATTCAATCAACCACTGAGCGCTACCGATTTTGCGTTTAATAAACTCTTTTTCTTCTTCGCTTGCTTTCGGATCGCCCAATCGTCGCCGATAGTACTCGCTGATACGCAATGGGGGCAACGAATCGTCAACCAAGCGAACGGTATACACACCTTTTTCATTCGATTCAACGATAACATCGGGTGTTACGAGCGGAACGTGCACCTCCATAAACGCGGCGCCAGGTTTGGGGTTGAATTGGTGCATCTGCTCGCGAATCTCTTTGATCAAGTCGATCGAGTAGCCTGTCTTCTTTTGAATGACCGGTAGACGGTTTTCGGCCAAATCATCCAGATGCTGCGAGATCAAAGTACGCATCTCGTCAACCAATCGTATGTCGGGCCGAAGCTGGTTGAGTAAGCACTCGCGAAGATTGCGTGACGCAATACCTGCCGGCTCAAGCGATTGCACTATCGCGAGTGCTTTCTCTGCCAACGCTAAATCCGAGGCTTTATGATCTGGGAGTAAAATGTCAGATAGAGAAGTCTTGAGATAACCACCGTCTCGTGCGTCCAAGCAGGAAATGATGCGTTCCGCGATGCGTTCGATATCGTCATCAATATCCATCTCAGCAAGCTGATGGAGCAAGTAATCGTTGAGCGATTCAGGACGCTCGGCAGCATTTGCCATCAAATCATGGGCTCGGTCGCCATCTTCTTGGATGCGGCTGCTGGAACGACGAAAATCGTCGAATGTGTCTGGCATGTCGTTGTCCATATTTGCCAGCCGTTCGAAATCCTCGGCATTGGATTGGCTGTCCTTTACTATCAGTTCTTTTTCATCTTCCGTTCGCGAGGCGGTAGGGTTTTCATCGTCGGTAGGCTCTTCATCTGGCAGAGTTTCATCCCGCTCCTCAACCTCCAACATGGGATTTTCGTTCATTTCCTGCTCGATGCGCTCTTGCAAAGCCAGAATGGGCAATTGCAAAATTTCCATCGACTGGATCATCCGTGGAGCCAGTTTTTGAGTCTGAATCTGGCGTGCTTCTTGTCCGAACGACAGACGCATAATAGTTGAATCCGTTAATACAGTTGAATAAAACGAACGCCTGCTAAAACCCTATTGTGATTTAGCTTTTTTGCCGATGCAGCTGTCGACAGCGAACGGCAAAGATCCGTTGGAAAATTACTTGTCCGGCGTGTCGTCGCCTCTACTGTATCACTTGTTCCACCGAAAGTGCAGACTTGATTTGTAAATAATATGCGATAATGGAACGTGATTTGCTGTTTTTTCTTTTTTCAACGAGTAGCACGACCTTTTGGCCGGATTTTACAGATAGATTGCCGATGAATGAATTCAAACTTCCAGCTGAAGATGCTCAAGAGTTAACTCTTCGAGAATTACAGATTAAGGTAGACAGTTGGATAAAGGAGGTAGGCGTCCGCTATTTTTCCGAACTTACGAACCTCGCAATGCTGGTGGAGGAAGTAGGGGAGCTTTCGAGAATTTTTGCCCGAACTTACGGAGATCAAAGTTTCAAAAAATCGGACACCGCCTATAGTCTACCGGACGAGATGGCAGACATCCTGTTTGTCCTAATCTGCTTAGCCAATCAGACGGGTGTCGACTTGACGAAAGCTATCCATGAAAATTTGGCCAAAAAAACAGCCCGCGACGCCGAACGCCATCGCAACAATCCGAAACTGCAGTCTTAGAAGTGTCGACAACTTTACTTTTTCCGGCCGTGGAGCGGTCGTCACCTTTTGAAAGCCCTTTCTCATGAGTCTCTCTATCATGCGCAGGATCAAATTCTGCGCTGGTCATCGCTTGTACAAACATGGTGGCAAATGCGAAAATTTCCACGGCCACAATTACGTTGCCGACTTCTTCGTTACTGGCGAATCACAAGATTCGGTTGGGCGCGTGATGGACTTTGCAGACCTTAAAGCGAAATGCAAAGGTTGGCTCGACGAACACTGGGACCATAGCTTTCTCGTATGCGAACAAGACGAGAATGCAATCACGGCTTTAAAAATGGTTAAGCCGTGTCGGCTATTTGTGATGCCATATAACCCAACCGCAGAAAATATGGCAAAATACTTATTGGAAGAAGTGTGTCCGAGTCTTTTGCATGGATTTGGAGGAGTTGCCAACCGGGTCAGGATCTGGGAGACGGACGAATCGTTTGCTGAAGCGTCCATTGATGAGCATGACAAATTGGTGGTTTCCAGTTACGATGCAGCACAAGTCGTCTGACGCCCTAACCCCAGAATTTCACAAGCACCTTGAAAATGCTCTTTGCAGTTATTCAGCCTAACAAGCTTCAAGCGGTTCGCGAGGCGTTGAATCACGCGGGCGTTCAGCGCTTGACGGTCATCGAGGCTCAAGGATACGGGCGCCAGAAGGGTCAGTCTGCAACCTATCGCGGTATTGAGTACCGTGTAAACCTGCTTCGCAAGGTCACATTGGAAATATGCGTAAACGACGATTTTCTAGATCGCACCATCGAGACCATCACGTCAATCGCCCGTACCGGAACCGAAGGGTGTATTGGCGACGGTAAAATTTTTGTGTTACCTACACTAGAGGCCATCACGATCGATGACGGCCAAAGAGGACCGGGAGCTGTTTAGTGATACTTTTATTGTCAAGCGACTTGATGTTTCAATCCCGAATCAGTTCAGCGGCTCGTGCAGCAGGCAAAGAATGCGTTGTCGATCGTTCGACAGCCAAACTTGTCGAGCGAGTCATCGAACCGGATACCGTTTCACTCGTGCTCGTTGACTTGACACTACGCACTGTTGATCTAGCTCAAGAGATCCCGCTGCTGCATGAGACGTTTTCCAATTGCAAGATTATGGCATACGGACCACATGTCGATGTCGAGCGGTTAACACTTGCCGAGCAAGCCGGTGCGGATGCTGTTGTGACCCGCGGTCAAATGGATCGCGATTTAGTTGCAATCATCCAGGGGGCATAAACCCGATGATTGCAAGCTCCGGAATAGCCGAGCACGAGTCCATTCACCTTGCCGTTCGCAACGCATTCCGCAATGCGTCGGATCATTTGCGGGGCCCCGTCTCCTGCATCTTTCTTTTTGTGAGTGGCAGCAACCTGGGCGACAACTCCATTGCGATTAGAACTGCTTTGGATGAGCTCGCGTCCGAAGTTCCAGTTTTTGGTTGCTCTGCAGAGAGCTTGGTGGGACGAGGTCGTGAGATTGAGGGGCAAACGGCAGCTAGCATCCTTCTTCTTAGCGAGCTTTCACAGCCACCGATGATCTACCCAATGGAGTGTCTACGAACGCCCGATGGACCCACTGTCGTCGGATTCACGGACGAGATTATTGAACTAGCTCGCCAGAGCAATGGAATGCTGGTAGCCGCATGTCCACAGACCTTTTCGGTGGATAGGTTGATCACAGCCCTGGAGCCCGAGCGAGGAGCTGCTGTAGTACCAATACTTGGTGGCTATTGCAGCAGCCAGAATTGGGAAAGCTCGAGCCTACTTTTTTGCAATAATAAAGTCCTCCATCGCGGGGCTGTCGGACTGGTTCTGCCCCCCGAATTGCATTGGCAGACAATCGTCAGCCAGGGGTGTCGACCCATCGGTGATCCGATGGTCGTGACGGCTCTCGACGGGAACACAATTCTGGGGCTTGGTGGCCGGCCCGCGTTGCCAATGTTGCGAGAACTGTTTCAAAGGCTTCCAAGTCACGAACGCGATATGGCAATCGATGCTCTCTTGATCGGCCGGGCAATTACTGAGTATTGCGATACGTTCTCACACGGGGATTTTTTGATTCGAAACGTTCAAGGAGTCGATACGGATGTGGATGGAATCGTTGTTACCGACCGCTTTCAGGTAGGGCAAACGATACGATTTCATGTCCGAGACGCTCAAGGAGCGGACGCAGATTTGACAAACCTTTTGAGTCGAGTGGACAAGGGTGGCATCGACAACAAAGCTGGACTTCTATTCAGTTGCAATGGGCGAGGCCATCGCATGTTTTCACAACCCAATCATGACGCGCTCGCTATCGACAAAACTTTTCCAGGGCTTCCGCTTGCAGGGATCTTCGCCGCAGGTGAATTTGCCCCGATTGCCAATCGCAATCTAACGCACGGATTTACAGCGGTTGCTGCATTCCTGCGTGAAACGTCAAAGCGCTGAGGGCAACTGGAAACGCTTTTTGGTTAAATTCATGACCGTTATGAAGACAACTGGTAGCGGTCGTCTGATCATAAACGTAGATTAGAATATTGGTGAATGGTGGGCCTGTGGCTGGCCTGTGGGAGGTGTGCTCGTCAGCGGACGAAGCCGCTGCCCCACATTTAAAATCCCTCCCCCTTAAGCAGGATGTGCTCCATGACTTCTTTTCGAATCAGTTTCGCCGTCCTCATGGCATTGGCGACATCGACCCTTTTGGCGGACGGCCCGACCGACAATCAAGCAGCGTCGGTTCGACCTGTTCCGCCGCCTGGGATTATGATTGATCCCGAAGTGCGATCCAGTTTGCAAAAGGAACTTGGTTTGCTCAAGGATCAAATCGCGGACTTGCGCAAATCCAAGAGCGCGATAGTCCAACGCTACCTTCCAGATGTCGAAGTATTTGCAAGAGCAGTGGAACTGGCGCTGAACGAAGACGGCTTCTTTGAACCGAAGGATACAGAGCGCGCCAAGCTAGTTCTTCAAGAAGGAATTAAAAGGGCTTCGGAACTGAAAAGCGAGAAAACGCCATGGACATTTCCAAATTATGGATCGCCCCAGACGGTACGAGGCTACCGTTCTAAACTCGATGGAACCGTGCAGCCCTATGGTGTCGTTCGAGATAATAATTCTCGTAAATCTCGCGCGGATATATGGTGTCGTGGCCGAAGTGAAAAAGGCTTGGAGTTGCAATTCATCGCAACACGCATGACCAGCCCCGATCCAATTCCCGAGCCGGGTGTCATTATGATCCATCCCTTTGGGCGGTATTGCAATGCAAATAAGCTGGCCGGAGAAGTCGACACCTTGGAAGTGCTTGAACACGCTTTGAAAGAATATCCGATCGATCCGAAACGAGTTGCAATTCGAGGCTTCTCGATGGGTGGTGCAGCAGCCTGGCATCTGGCTGTGCACTATCCAGATAAGTGGTTTGCCGCCAATCCAGGAGCCGGTTTTTCGGAGACGCCACAGTTCTTAAAAATCTTTCAATCCGAAGAACTGAAGCCGACTTGGTACGAGCAAAAACTTTGGCAAATGTATGACTGTCCGGTATGGGCACGCAACGTGCGAATGTTGCCGACGATCGCTTATAGTGGCGAGATCGACAAACAAAAGCAAGCAGCCGATGTCATGGCAGAAGCATGTTGGAACCTGCCCGAGAACGAGCGATTCGAGCTTACGCATATCATAGCCCCCAAGACCGCACATAAAATCGATCCGGCGGCGCGTGTTGAGATCGAGAGGCGATTGTCAACGCTCGACACAATACGATCGTCTGAGCCACTGAAACACGTTACTTTTACGACGACCACGCTCAAATATAACAAAGCACATTGGGTCACGATTAATGCGTTGAAGGAGCACTGGTCGCCAGCGACCGTTTTCGCTAGATGGGTTATTCCACGTCCAAACACAAACGGAGAGGCCGTTATAGAGATTCTCGCCGATAAGGTAACCGACCTAAGTCTGAATTTCGATGCCAACCAGGTTCCATTGCACGTCGCAGGGATCGACGTTTCAATCGGTGGCCAACACATTCAAGTTGCACGGCGATCTGACATGTCCTGGGGGGTTCGACTTCGGTATATCGGAAACAAATGGGAACAAGTATCACCCATCGAGTCGCCATCGTCCGAACTTTGCAAAAAGCATGGATTGCAAGGGCCTATCGACGATGCGTTTATGGGCCCGTTTCTATTTGTCAAGCCGACCGTTGCAGGGCGTCATTCCAAAGTAGATCAGTGGGTCGATGCCGAATTCAATCGCGCCGTTCGCGAGTGGCACAGGCAAATGCGAGGTGATGCGATAGTAAAAACATCGGAGGAACTTAAGCCTGAGGATATCGAAAATTACAACTTAATTCTCTGGGGTGATCCGCAAAGTAACCCAACGCTTGCGAAGATAGCCGATAAGCTTCCGGTACAGTGGAGTCGCGAAAATGTCGTTGTTGGAGCTCGGAAATTTGATTCAGCGAACCATGCGCCGGTGTTCATTTACCCCAATCCGCTGAATCCGCAACGGTACATCGTCCTCAATAGCGGTTTCACCTATCGTGAATACGACTACCTCAACAATGCTAGGCAAATCCCCAAGCTGCCGGATTGGGCGGTTGTCGATTTAACAACATCCCCTGGCTCGCAGTTCCCTGGCAGGATTGCGGACGCCGATTTTTTTGACGAAAAATGGGGACTGAAACCGCCGCATTCAGCGTCGAAGTAAATTTCCGAATACCGTCAGCCTGAGGACAGGCTGACCTACGTGAATCGAACTAACCCCTAAACTGCATAATTGGAGCTTACGTGTCCAACATCGAAATAGATATCCAATCCGTCCACCGCTGGCTGCAAAGCGGTTCCGATGATGATGGTCAGGCGATCGCGCTCGTAGATTGCCGCGAGCAAAATGAATGCGCCATTGCGAAAATCGACAACGCGATTTTAATGCCGATGGGGCAGTGGCCTCCGTCGGCAGACGCTCTTGCAAGTCTCGAAGGAAAGCGAGTTGTTGTCCACTGTCATCATGGCGGCAGATCTCTCCGAGTTGCAAACTGGTTCCGTCAGAACGGTTATCCAGAAGCCACAAGCATGGCTGGCGGCATTGACCAATGGAGTTTAGAAATCGACCACCAAATCCCCAGATACTTAGGATAGGCAGCACCCATGACTCCGTTCGACAAAACGTCCAACATTATTGCCGTTCTATTGTTCGTTACGGTTGAGTGCCAACCTGCACGCTCCGATGATTTTCTTGTGCCTAGAGTCAACCTATTCAAATGTAGTATGAATCAGCAAACTCCAAACGGGAAACTAGCACAGAAAAAATCCACTTGGTCAATCGCGATCCATGGAGGCGCTGGCGGCCCCTCCGGCCGTTGGACCGACGAGCAAAAGCAAGATCGCATCGTCGGCTTGAAATCGGCATTGAAGAAAGGGACTGAAATGTTGGAGCAGTCCGCGTCTGCCGTCGACGTTGTCCAGGCGGTCGTTCAAGTCTTAGAAGACGACCCTAATTTTAATGCGGGACGTGGTGCGGTTCTCAATAGCGTTGGCGAAGTATCGCTAGACGCCAGCATCATGGATGGTTCGGATCTAAGTTGTGGAGCTGTGGCAGGGGTTACCAAAGTACGTAATCCGATTGGACTGGCGCGTGCGGTTCGAGACAAAACTCCGCACGTTTTTTTATGTGGGGAAGCAGCGGACCTGTTTGCCAAGGAGATAGGATTGCCGTTGGGGACGCTTGATTATTTTAAAACCCGCGAGCAAACTGAGAATTGGGAAAAGTGGAAACAAAAGCAAGCGGCCAAGGGAGCTTCAACATCCAAGAACGACCATGACGCGGGCGATGATCGATTGTTCTATTTGGGTACGGTTGGATGTGTTGTTCGCGATCAGCAGGGTAATCTCGCCGCAGCTACCAGCACTGGCGGTTTGCTAGGAAAGCGGTACGGTCGAGTGGGTGACTCACCATTGATCGGAGCTGGAACGTATGCTAAAAATGCCACATGCGCTATTAGTTGCACAGGTGTTGGGGAGCTGTTTATCAAACACCACATCGCCTCCGCTGTTTCATCGCGAATGGAGTATTTGCACGAATCGCTCAATGCGTCAGTCAAGGTTGCGATCCACACCACATTGCCTGCCGATTCAGGTGGCTTGATCGCCGTCGATGCAGACGGCAACATCGAACTTCAATTCAATACTCCGATGATGGCTCGCGGCCAAGCCAAAAGTGACGGGACATTTCAAGTTGCCTTGACGGACTGAAAAGCCGGTGCTGACTGCCCTCGCGAACTTTTTGCGAATATAAATAGAAAAAAAGCAACAAAGGACAGGCACAACCATAGTGCCTACCAGCAAAACGCTGGTAGGTTCTGGAACCGCAGACAGATTGGATTGAAGCGTAACGGTACCCAATAGGATGTCTGCTCCACCACGAGATGTGTTATCACCCAAGAACACGTAGTTGGATAGCGTATAAGGAATACCTCCAAATTCTGTGTAATCGCGTACTGCCCCCGAGAGCAACTGCGCCGTTCCATCCAATAGCGTATACGTATCGTTGATAATTTGAAGGCGATAGTCTCGCGGTGAACTCGTGCTCAAAGTCACTCCCTCTCCATGAGTGAAAAGTGGATTTGATTGCTGAGCCCAGATTTCATTCCCCCAGAAACCCAACTCAACTCCTTGTTTGTCGCTGCCCAAAAAAGTGACCGAGAAACCAGCTCGGTCACTGCTCGTATGCGTCTCAACAGCTACGGACAAGCGGAACGCAAGTTCAAAACCATTGCTTCGGTTAAGGACTGGAAAGGCCGGATTTTTGAACCCAATGAGTGGAAGCTGATTGCTATAACCCGCGCTCGTATTTAAATTCGTTTCCAAGCGAACACCATCCGCTTGACCGGTTTGTGTGTACGAATTATTTCCAGCACTAAAAAACCAAGGTTGAGCCGCAGGAAGTCCGGTTCCGTCATAAAGCGTGAAATAATCGGCTTTCGCAGAATCCAAAACTACTGTCAGAAGCAGATTCGACACCCAAAAAAAATAGGTAACCTTGAGAAAATGCTGGAACATATCGACTTTTTCTCGGAATGGAAACGGTTGGATCCCAATACACAGCCCCAACCTCCAAAAAAAAGAGGCGAATGCCATTGCCGATCGAGCAACATAATAACATTAGTTTCCCGACCTCAAATTGCAACGCTGTGAGACAATGTCGAATCACTATTGGCCCAACTCACGTCATTTTGGACTACTTTAACGCTTCAAATAGGTTGCTTTTGTCGTCCGTCCATAGCACGGGTTTGCCTGTTGGTACGACGGGTTGTGCTGCCCCTATGGCATTGCGAAGAATCTCCTTCTTGGTCGACATCAGCACCCAACAGGATTTCAGCGCTCCTGGGCAGGAAGCGTCATCGTCAGAAACGATTGTTGCCTCAAACGATGCGTTATGGGCCAGTCCGCATACGATCGACTTTAGATCAAAATAGAGGTTCGAAATGTGGATCGCAAGCACTCCGTTCTCGTTCAGATGCCTGCGGTAGATATCCATAGCTTCGCGTGTCAATAAGTGTACAGGGATCGCGTCCCCGCTGAAGGCATCTAGGACGAGCACATCAAACCACTGCGCGTCCTCCCGCTCTAAAGTCAGACGTGCGTCACCCAGAACTAATTTTATCGATGCGGAAGAGTCCTTGAGGAAAGTAAAATAGTCATTTGCCAATTCAATCACATTTTCATTGATTTCGTAGAATCGGATCCGATCGCCTCGTTTGCCATACGTAGCGAGCGTACCGGCACCCAGCCCGACGACACCAATATGACGATGTCGATCTCCTCTGTGATTCTGCAATGCCAGACCAACCCCCGATGCTTCGGTGTAGTAGGTCGTGGGACGTTGTGTCGTCCCAGAGCGTTGAAACTGCGAACCATGCACAATTCGTCCGTGCACAAGATCACGCGTTGGCTCGCCAGACTTCTTTTCAAAACTTTCGGCAACACTGAGGACTCCGTAGAAATTCCTTTTTGCGACCAGCTGCTTGTTGGAAATGGAAGTCCACACGCTAAGCCATATTACTGCAAGGACTGGGAATGCAATTGCCATCGTCACCTTGCTCCAAGCTGGCACTCGATTCTTCCATAGGGAGTTGCTCTGTAGGTAAGTTTCCAAGAAAACTAGGACACATGCAAACAGTCCGAGTTGCCACTCAAAGTACCCGTTAAAAAGTACCGGTGCTACTAGGGCGACAAAGACGCCTCCAAACGCGCCCCCTGCAGACAGAGTCAAATAGAACGAAGTGAGAAGGCTCGGGTGCGGTTTGAGACGCACAAGCTCGCCATGACAAACCATGCATGAAAAGAACAAGCCTCCAAAATAGAGCATCAGTTCTATCGCTAAAGGAGTTTGATATTCGAGCAGCTTAAGCAAAAAAAGAACAAGGAACGAAATCGCAGCGAGCATGATTGACGGACGACGGCGGTACCAGCGGTCGCTATCGAAAGTCAAAATGAAGCTGAGTAAATAGATAGCCAATGGTATGACCCAAAGGAAAGGCATAACACCTGCGTCCAAGCAAACTTGATTGGTTGTCGCTAAAAGCATTACAGAAGGGAGCATGGACAATGCGAACCAAGCACCGACCGTCGACCAATTTGTCATGTCACTTACTACCGTCAACTTTGAAGCTGTTGGCGTTGGGGTTGTATTGCTCGAGCGAAAAAGTGCGAGTCCGGAGATGCTACATGCGATCGCAAAGACTGCGAACGCGATCGACCAGATTGTAGACTGTTGCGAGGAGGAAAAGGTAGGTTCGATAACAAAGGGAAACGACAGCAGTGCGAGCATCGATCCCACGTTGGAAAGTGAGTAGAGTCGGTACGGTTGCTCGATAATTTTGGTTTGGCCAAGCCACGACTGCAGAAGTGGTCCAGTCGAGGAGAGCAAGAAGTAAGGGGCACCCACTTTGCAAGCGAGCAATAGCATGATCATCCAAGTTGGGGATTCGTCCCCAAGCGGCTTCCAAGAGTTCGACGGAGTAATCGGCAACGCGAATGTTGCGAGTAATAGAAGCCCGCAGTGCAACGCAATCTGCGAACGCAATGCTAGGCACCGATTCAGGACATGTGCATAAGCGTACCCGCCAAAGAGCAATATTTGGAAGACCAACATACAAGTGGTCCAGACACCAGGGCTCCCACCATACCAAGGCAAAATATATTTACCCATGATCGGTTGAACTTGAAATAGCAGGAAAGCGCTGACGAAGATAATCGTGGCAAACAGCAAGACCGTGATGCGATGTGCGAACGTTTTGCTCATGGTCTCACTCGATTGGCGCCAATGCGATTGGCTGCTAGGAACTTTTCTAAAGCGAGCGGCAAATGGCACTCACTTTGCGATATCGTGAACCGGTGGGCGCTAGCCCCGGGCCTGAATTCGGTAGCGAGGTCCCCTGATTCGTATCCCGAGGGCTAACGCCCACGGCCGGTCGTCTACGACGCTACGATTAGAAAAATACCGCCTAATCATTGAAATGGAGCAAGGAACGCTCCAATTGAGAAAACTTTGCCGCCTCTGACGGTCAAGTGGGCGGATTATTCCGGTTTCGCGACCGACTTCACTTCGTCAACTCTTGTTTGCCAATCACGGTTATGTGTTTCTTGAGAGAAAGAAGTCGGCCTTGCTTGATGCCACGGATGTCCATAAGTTGGTCAATGGATTCGAAGCCGCCCAACTCGTCGCGATACTTCAGGATATCGCTGGCCAGTTTTTCACCAACGCCCGGCAATAGATTCAGCTCTGCCTGAGTTGCGTCATTCAGATTGACGATCAAGGAGTCGGGAAGTTCGCTGTCGGCTGGATCGTGGCTTTCACGAAAATACCAAACGGAAATTGTCCAGAAAATGATCAGCACCAAGAGGACGGCGAACGCCTGAGTTCGGATCCATACGACTTTGTCGCGTTCTCGATTGCGAAAACCGATTTCGTCCGATTGGTTTGCTTCCTGCATGATCTATCTGAGCTTAGATATGGACTAGTTGGATCGCAACTGTTGCAGAACTTCGCTTACAATTCGGTCTATCACGGAATCGTCGGCAATCAGTTTGTTTTGAGCAGCGAGGTTGCCTTGAGTTGAACGTGTGGACTTCATGAAGTCGAATCCAGCGAGCAGTTCTTGTAGTTTTCCTTGTGTTAGGTCAGCGGCGCTCACCTGTTGCGGTGTTAGAGGCTGGCGTGACAGTCCTAGATCCCAACCGCGAATCTTGGCGCCTCGTCGAAAGCCTTCTGGAAACTCAGCGGTCATCAGCATCGTATCAAAAAGAGGCAGGAGTTTGTATTGAATTTGCATGGCGCGTTCCCATTGACCTGCTCGAGCCGCTTCGTAGATACTCCTAGTCAGTTCAGGCACAACTCCGCTGGTTGCATTGGTGCCACCATCGCATCCGATCATGAGCATGGGCACAAGCGTAGCATCCCAGCCGGTCATAAAAACAAAGTCGCTACGGAGTGGGCGTACCTCCGCGATCATCCGCATCATGTGTGGAATATCGCCAGAGCTGTCTTTAATCCCAACGACGCGCGGACACTCTTGCGCCAATCGCTTTACTGTCGGCACGTCGATTGGGGAGGCAAACATCGGAATGTTATAGAGAGTAACATCGACCGAAACACGGTCCGCGATCTGCTTAAAGTAAGCGTAGACACCGTCCGGCGCCAAGCGATAGTAGAAGGGAGCCACGATGGCAACCGCCCGGACGCCCAAAGCACCATACGTATCACAGGCTCGGATGGTTTCTTCTACGTTGGCTTCAGCAGCCCCTGCTAGGATAGGAACCCGCCCTCGCGTCTGGTCAACGACCACTTCGATGACCCGTCTGCGTTCTTCGGGTGTGAAACGAACGAATTCACCCGTGCTGCCGTTAGGGTAAAGTCCGTGAACCCCATGCTCAATTAGCCAGTCGATATAGCCGCGGAGCGTGTCTTCATCCAGTTCGCCACGAGCGTTGACAGGAGTGATGTTGGGGGTAAATATCCCAGTTAAAGGTTGTTTGCTCATGATACAACCATAACACATCGAATACGTCACTGGCAACACATTGGGCGATTTGTCATTATTTCACCTCGAACAAGGGTGTGTTTTTGAGGGTTTTCCCTATATCCTTGCCGTTTTCATAAAGGTTTTTCATGGTTTCTGCCTTGCATTTTGCCAGTCGGTTGTTGATCCCAGGATTCGTGTTGGCATACGTATTAGCGATGCTGGCATCACCGTGCATGCCGATAGCGGACACGACTGGGGAGGCCCAAGCAATTCCTCGTTGGGAATTTTGGCTGCTCCACGCTTCGGTTCCGTCTGCAATCGGGTGGCAATGGACCGGCGGACTACAACCGATCACAGTTTCCGACCGAGTTCCAATTCTTGTCTCGGCTGTAATCTGGCTGTCGATTTGCCGGATGCTTGGCAAGTGGATCGCAAGCATGGATCCAGTGTCATGTCGGTTATCGAAATATGAACAAATTGGTGTTTCCATTTTGATGGGTCAGTCCGCACTTTGTGCCCTTGTCTTTCTTAATGGATCTCTTTTCGACACGCATTCACTCGGGTGGTCGCTGGTTTGGGGAATCATCATTGCAATTGCCGTTTGGCAATTTTGCGTGCGTCCTTCGACAAAGCGTTCGCAAATCGAAATAGCTAACGTCCGGCCAGCGGACATGAGTTCCGATGTTTCGTTTGCTAGTTCGATCAGCAGGCGGATGGTTGGCTTGCTTGTTCTGGCAACGACTTTTCTTGCCTGCATCCAAGTGTATGGTGCAACCATCCCAACTCAAGACATGAGCGTACGCGAAATCCAATGGTGGCGCGCCAAACACGCGACGCTGGACGGACGAACACGATGGTCAGAAAATCATGCAATGGCCAATGCACCGGACAGTTATTCGATGCCAGCATTGGCATTCAGCGGTTTGCTAACCACAGATCTGTGGTCGATACCTTCTGAGCCAATGGAATCGATAGAGTACCGTGAACGACTTAATAGCAGATTGAGAATAAGTGTTTTAGCGGGAAAGACGGTCAATGCGATTCTTTGCTTGGTGGGCGTTTTTCTAACAAGCGTTCATGTTGGCCGCCGATGGGGCTATTTGCCAGGGCTTTTTGTCGGTTTTCTTCTCGTTGCAACTCCTGGAATTGCGGAGTTAACTCGACTGGGACGCACGGAGGCACTTACAGGTATTTGGATTGCCGCACTGCTCGTTGTTTGGCAAGCGTCTCGGAATTCAGGTCCATCGAAAACGTCGTTGGGAGTGATCTGGGGGTTTCTAGTGGCGGGTGCGTTTAGTTCAGGATACGGATCGGCAGTACTAGTAGGATTGCCTGCTGTTGTGTTATGGATCTGGACCTATCTCCAAAGGGAGTCAAATATCGCAACAGAAGCTCAAACATTGAAACTCGATAGCGGTTGGCCTCGAAGGTTAGTAACCACGTTGAACCTGGTGTGTATCTGTCTCGCGGCAAGTGCCTTTTACATTCGCAATGTCATTGCAAGCGGCGATCCAATCTATCCATGGGGTGGTGTTATTTCACAACAGCTTGGACTTGCGAATCCAAGTGATATGCGGGACACACTGCTTCACGCGTATCGTGTACCGAGCGAGTCAATATTCGAATGGGTGGCAGATGCAGCTATTTCGGATTCGACCCCGTTTGTTTCGAAAGTAGCAAAGTCGCCGTTTCGAGTGATCCATTTCCTAGACGGTGTCTCGCGATTGCTTTGGAATTCCAATGCTCATGGATTGATGCTCGTCCCATTCGCGATCATAGGAATTCTGCTTGCAAGATGCTGGACCAGTCGTCTTGCGATAATGTGGTTCGCTTATTGGGTTGCCATATGGTGGTGTTTTTCTACACGGTATGACCGCGATTGGATAGGAGCCTTGATTTTGCTGGCATGGCCAGCTGCGGCTGGGGCAAACTGGATGGCTATGCAGGCGCGAGGTTACTGGATGTTTGCTCTCGTTTCGATCGCAATAACATGGTCCGTCGTGGTCATTCCCATTTTGCCAACAAGCGACAATCGAATATTCGTCGCGTTGCAATTCTTGGAACGTAATGGATCCTCTTTTCAAGGTTCCAACGTAAAGGATTCGGAAGTCGGAGTGGCGCCACGCTTTTTGGATCAGCTCAATTTTCAATTGCGACGTGAGGATGGACTCACAAGTCGGCCGAAGATTCTTTTGATAGGAGAGAATGACGATTTCGATTTTACAGCGGACTGCGCCAGCAACGGGCCCTTTGACAAGGGATTGTTAGATCGATTGGTGGACATGCCTGCAAAAGCGGTAGGCTCGTCGCTTCGTATCAACGGAATTTCGCACGTGCTCATCGTTTGGTCGGGCGTACAATATCGAGAACAATTCACAGGTCGAGCAACCGAATCAAAATACCGGACCGCCATTGACGACTTGTTAAGTGAATCACAAATACTGCAAATTCCATGGGAAATAAACTCGTCACAGGCCGAACTATTCAGGGTGATCGAATAGTTATGTTCGCCGAGAGGTGTCCAATGGATCCTGATTTTGCGGCCGGATGCCTACTGGAAAATGCAGGCAAGGACGGATAAGCTCAACCATAGATTCGCGTGTTGTCGAATCGTGTCTATCCCTGGTCCTTTTTTGGGAGTCCTCTCATGGCTACAGTTGCGTCACCAATTCTACAGCCCAAAGTCAAACATACGGAGTGTTTTATTGATGGCCAGTGGCGCCCGGCGATTTCCGGAAAAACATTTGAAACGATCAATCCAGCGACCGAAGAAGTTATATGCGAGGTTGCAGAGGGTGACAAAGAAGACGTCGACGCAGCGGTCAAGGCGGCTCGACATGCGTTTGATAGTGGACCATGGAGTAAGATGGATGCTCGCGATCGCGGCAGACTCATGTATCGCTTGGCTGACCTCATCGAGGAAGAGATTGACGAGTTGGCGGCCTTGGAGACTCTGGACAATGGCAAGCCGATTCGGGAGTCTCGCTATGCGGACTTGCCGCTGGTGATCGACTGTTTGAGATACTACGCGGGATACGCGGACAAGATTCACGGCTCCACGATTCCGATTCGTGGTAATTACTTTACTTACACGCGGCGCGAGCCTGTGGGTGTTGCGGGGCAAATCATCCCTTGGAACTTTCCGATGTTGATGACCGCTTGGAAATGGGGCCCCGCTTTGGCATCCGGGTGTACGATTGTTATGAAACCTGCCGAGCAGACACCTCTAACCTGCTTGCGTATGGCGCAGTTGGCCAAGGAAGCTGGAATTCCAGACGGAGTCATCAACGTAGTACCTGGATATGGACCAACGGCGGGCGCGGCGGTTGTGAAGCATCCAGGAGTCGACAAGATCGCGTTTACGGGTGAGCACCGAACCGCTCAAATGATCATGCGAGATGCGGCCGAATCGCTCAAGAGGCTGACCTTCGAATTGGGTGGTAAAAGTCCGAATGTAGTACTCGCAGACGCCGACCTCGATCGAGCTGCACAAGGTGCGTACGTCGGCTTGTTCCTAAACCAAGGGCAATGCTGCTGTGCAGGCAGCCGAGTTTTTGTTGAAAAACGCGTGCACGATGAGTTCATGGAAAAGCTGACCAAGTTGACCAAGAACCGACGATTGGGTAATCCATTTTCCATGGAAACTGAACAAGGGCCCCAAATTGACAAAGCTCAGTTTGACAAGATTATGGGCTATATTGACAAAGGAAACAGCGACGGGGCCAAGTGTGTTTCCGGCGGTGAACGCTTCGGGAACAAAGGCTTTTTCGTACAACCGACGGTATTTGACGGCGTGACCGATTCCATGGCGATTGCTCAAGATGAAATCTTTGGTCCTGTCATGTCGGTTCTGACGTTTGAGGACTGGGACGACCTCGTAAAACGGGCTAATAACACGTTCTACGGTTTGGCAGCTGCGGTCTGGACTCGCAATGTCACCCGAGCCCATGACTTTGCGAGGCGTGTCCGGGCAGGAACCGTCTGGGTGAACTGCTACGATGTCTTCGACGCAGCAGCGCCATTCGGAGGCTTCAAAATGAGTGGTCAAGGACGAGAGCTCGGTGAAGAAGGACTCAAGGCTTACACCGAGTCCAAGACGGTTACGATTAGTTTGGATGCATAATGATCACGTAGGTCAGCCTGTCCTCAGGCTGACACAGCATCAGGGTACGAATCAAAGTGTCCGGCTGAGGACAGCCGGACCTACGTGGGACAGCCGGACCTACGCGTTTTGCATCACTAGGGCTTCACACCTGAAACAATGTGATACCTACGCGATTCAAATACATCGCAGTCTATTAGCCATCGTTCTAAGTTCTCTCGGTACCAATTCGGTTGCTTGGTCACCAATACCAACCGTCCGCTTGAACGCATCGAACGATGTGCAGCAACAATAAACTTTTCAGCGATCCTAAAGTCGCCGAAGTAGGGAGGGTTTGCCAACGCCATGTCGAATTGATCTGGTTCACCGTAAACGCCAGTATGATTGAGTTCCATCGTAACGTTTTTGATCCCGTTTAATTCGAGCGAACGGGACAAGCATGAAAGTGATCGGGCGTTTGAGTCCACGGCATGCACTTTGGCGTTACTATCACGTTTGGCAATCCCGAGGGTGACAGACCCACTGCCGCAACCGATGTCCAAGAGTCGTGCTCCTGGATAGACGTCTACCGCATCCAGAAGCTGGCGAGCACCATTGTCAAGCTGTCGATGTGAAAACACGCCAGGACGGGTTATTAGTTGAATCAAATCTTCACAGTCGCGAAAAGCTAATTCGCACGAAAAGTCTTTAAGCTTCTTAAGCGGCATCTTCTTGTCGATCATATACACCACCGCGTCAATAAACTTCCGTACTTTGACGCTCTTTTCAAAACCTTTCATTTGCTCATGAACCCATCGATCTTCTGGATTGTCGACCGAAACAATCAAACGACCTCCCATCGAAAGTTGATGAAACATCTGCTGTAGGAAATCGCGGGAAAGTTCCGCTTCGCCAGACGACACCAATGGAAGGAAAGCGAGTTGGTACTCTTTCAGTGGCAGGTCTGCCGTGCAAGCTATTTCAAGGTTAGCCGGCAACTCCCTCGCTGGCTGCAATTTTTCATCCGGTAACGCCATGTGTTCTGAAGCGCGAAACGCTTGGAATTGGTCGAGATACCAGCAGGTCACATGCGAGTTCGGTTCAGAGCGAGCAAACCATTCTGCTGCTTGGGCTCGACCAGACGAAATACATATCACTTGTAGTTGTGCATTGTTTGACGCAGTTGCGATCTTTTGAAAAGGAGCCAAATCGAGCTCCTGCACAATTTCCAAAAGCCGCTGTTCTTCAAGGCGCGGAGACAAACGTTCAGGAATCCACTCCGGAGTTGTTTCCCCTAAATCCAGGGAATTGAAGATTTGATCGATTTGGGGTGGCTCGTCCAATATGTATGATTCAGTATTCAACATTAAGGGTGTAAAAAGCAGGGTTTGAAGATAGCAGTTGGGATTCAGGGAGCTATCGTAAGTGAGGATGGGCACGGAGCCAACCGCTTGCTTTGGCAATTTGCCATTTGTTCTGCAATAAATACTGCTCGACGAACAAACAGGGCTTTGTTCCGCTATTTTGCAAGCGAGGCCCGGACCAATTTCCGGTCGTTTCGGGCAAAAACACTTTTTTCTGCATAAGCCGGGTGCGACCAGCAAACGCCACCTCGTTGTGGAAGTTGTACTGTCGTGGGCTCAATCAACTGACAACGATCTATGATATTCAGGCCATCCTTGGTGGGCTTTGCAATCAATAACTCGCCCCTCTCGTTGAACATCCAAACCCGATCGGCTTGACGAACCATGTGAATGGTAGCCCATCGAGCCTTTGGGACTGAGGTCAAATCTTCCCAGATTCGTTTCCCGGTTTCTGCGTCCAGGCAACGGAATTCACCATAGCTATCTGCTCCATAAACATAACCATCTTGCATCAAACATGTTCCAATCATGGCGTGCAATGATTGCGTATTCTGCTCATCCGGTCCCACTTCTTTCCAGATCACTTCCGATGTCAGTTTGTCCTTTGGGACTCGCACCATTAGTGAACCATCGTAAAAAGACGAAACAAACAACTTGTCACCAGCAAGAATGGGATCCCCAACTCCGATCGGATTTTTCTTTGGACGAAAAGGGTGCCCCCAAAAAACTTTGCCCGTCAACGGATCGATTCCCGAAAGACTGTCGCCTGTCCAGCAAACCAAAACATCCTGGCCTGCCTGCTTGATAACGATTGGCGAGGAGTATCCAGCGCGATCTGCAAGTGCTCGCCATGCCTCTTTTCCATCATTTCTATGGAACGCTACCATGCATGCTCCATTTGCCCCTGATACCTGTTGGATTACGAGACCCTGATAGATAAAGGGGGAGGCCGCGATACCCCAGGTTGGCATCTTGATGTCGTATTCCGTTTGCAGATCACGTTTCCAAATCACTTCGCCAGATTTCGCGTCGAGGCAATGAAAGTGTCCCATCGCGCCGACGGCAAAAGCCTTTCCGTCGTGAATCGTAACACTAGCTCGCGGACCTGCTGTGTAACTGATACTGTAGTCTGCAGGATACGCATGAGCCCAAAGCGATTTGCCAGAGGCGGAATCAAAACAGAGTACTCGCTCGGTTGCAATTCGGTCCTCAGCTAGTCGGTCCATCACGTAAACGCGTCCCTCAGAAACCGTTGGCCCAGTATAACCCGGCCCAATCTCAACAGACCAATCCAGTGGCAATTGCCCATCTGGCAGATCGTCCCGGATCCCGGTCTCATTCCATTTACCCTCTCGCGCAATGCCTCTCCATTGGGGCCAGTCGTCGGCTGAACAAGTTGCGGTCAAAGCAAGATTGCATAGAAAAAGGAAATCAATAGTATTCCGAAGTGACAACAGCATGCGAGAATCCAAAAACTAGTGGTTTAACGCCAACAAATTTGGCGGTAGCAACTCAAAACCCAACCCCATTATATCCGATTGCGTCGATATGATTAACCCGCGTAGCGGTTGGCCGCCCCACGGCCATTCTATCCGTTAGCGGTTTTGCAAGATGGCGACTTTTTTGCCACGCCCGCGATCTGCGCTTTCGCTCCGATCGGTTAAACATGGCGAGTTGGTTTCAGAAATAGCCTTGTCATAAGTCCACTAACCAAATTTTTCTCCAGTAATGCGTTCGTAGGCGTCTATATACCTTGCACGCGTTTGCTGAACGATCGATTCTGGCAAAGCGGGTGGAGGACTATTCTTGTCCCACGGTGTCCCCATCAGGTATTCGCGAACAAACTGCTTGTCAAAGGACTCTTGCGATCTGCCAGGCGTCCAACTCTCTGCTGGCCAAAACCGAGAACTGTCTGGG
>CAMDKL010000107.1 GCA_945900945.1 Pirellula staleyi DSM 6068 | reverse complement strand
CTCCCACGTAGAGCCCTCTTACCACTGGGCCTTGATCTGGGGTGGACTCGACCACGGTCAAGACGTAAACGACAGGCCGATTGGTCAAGAACAAGTCTGCAGCTCGGTTCAAGATTTTTCGAAGCGGCGTTTCGCAACGCCCCATGACACGTTCCATCCCGTAAAGTGCGCTCAAGTAGTGGCTGTCATCAATTCCGGCATTTCCGCCGGTTCCCACGAAGATGTTCTTCGTGTAGTTGGCCATCCCAATTACTTCATGTGGCACCACTTGGCCGATCGAAAGGATGAGGTCATGGTCCCCTTGGGAAATCATTTGGTTGACTTGAGCAGGCCAGGGACGGTCGTAATGGCCTTCGGTAGCTTCACGAACAAAATCAGATTCTACGTAACCAAGCGTGTCCACTTCAGTTCGGAAGCGGTGCACTCGAATTAGATCACGAGGGAAGTCACCATACATTTTGGTGAGCTCTTCCTCGTTCATGGCGGTATGCGTCCCGAGGGCTGGCATGACATCTGTCAGCTTATCGCCCAACAGCTTCAAGACCGCATGCATTATCGGCCCAGCTTGTGAGTCCCTCCGAGTGTGGTCTGGCGGTATTGCGAGAACTTTTTGAACCGACGGAAATTGCGAGAGCGTGTCTGCAATTGCTTCGAGGAAGTCCTGCATACCCAGGGCTAGGTCTTTCCCGCCGCGTGAAAAATAAATCGTCATGGGAAAATCCGTGCCAGGTTAGGTCGATATCTTGAGTCTGTGGATTTTAACGTCAGGTCAGATAAGTAACAGGCCGAACCGTTTCATATTATTGGGGCGTTGGTTGGCGAAGAAAGTCGATTTCGTTCATCGGCCGATTGGTATCTTCTTTTTGGAACATGCCAGTAAACCAGTTGGTATTTGACTTTTTCGAATCCGACGAACTGGAATAGGATTGGGGTTTCGGTTCTGGATACGGATCAAGCCATTCGGTGGTTGTATTCCACCAACGCTTGGTGGTTTTGCTCATTTTACCCAAAGTCGAAGTGTTGGAACGAGAATAGGAATTAGAATAGGAATTAGAACGTGGCGATTTGCTCGACCACGGCATTGTGGGCATTTTCATTGTTGGTAGCCAGGATGATTTTGCGGATGATTTGGAATAGAGCGGACTTGAATCTCTTGAAGCAGTGGATTTGGAGAAAGGCCCCCAAGTCCAATCATCGGCAAAACCAACGGTGGGAACCGTTGTGGTCACAAGAAAAACAATCCAGCCAAGGATTCGAATAGATTGGCGATGCATTTTTGAGTACTCCGTTATTGTGTCGAATCTCGAACATTGGCCTAATCCATAGGGGATTAATGAATTCCTCGTCTAGAGGACTTTGCGAAAAGGATGCCTAGAAGCATCGGGAATCGGGAAATGGAGCCAGATCGCTCTTGCAGAGCCGGCGCTAGGTCTTATAATCTGCCTCCCGCTAAAGGAGCCGAAGCCACCGAACGTGGTTTAGCAGTCATTTGTCCCACAACGACTGGTTTCGAGCGGAAAATCGAAGACGCAACGGGCATAGTCAACAGGTTCTTTTGCGGGTGTAGCTCAGGGGTAGAGCACAACGTTGCCAACGTTGTTGTCGTGGGTTCGAATCCCATCACCCGCTTTTCTGTTTGATTATGTCCTTTTTTTACCCTACTTAGGACGTTTGATCCGACATGTCGACCGTGGAAACCAAGGCGCCCGATTCAAAATTGGAATTGGTTGTTAAGATAAATCAGCCTAGCACTTGCCAACGGCACGTCGTGGTGACCATTCCCCGTGCGGAGCTGGAACGCTATTTTCGCGAGGCCTACGACGAAATCGCTCCAAAAGCCGATCTTCCAGGCTTTCGAGCTGGAAAGATTCCACGCAAACTTCTTGAAAATCGATTCCGAAAAACAGTGGCTGACCAAGTAAAAAGCAGCTTGGTCATGGACAGTTTGCAACAGATCACGGAAGGTGGCGAATTCTCTGCTATCTCCGAACCAGACATGGATTTCGGAGCGGTGAAGCTACCTGACACTGGAGATTTTACTTTCGAATTCAATATCGAGGTGCGGCCAGCATTCGATACGCCGGACTGGAAGGGACTCGACCTTGAAAAAACGGTCTACGAGTTGACCGATGCAGAAGTAGATCACCAATTGGCCCGCACACTCGAACGCGTAACTCCAGGCGAAGCTTATGATGGCGAAGCTGCTTTGGGTGATCGACTGGTTATTAATGCGTTGTTTAGTTCGAACGGTCGCGAAATAAGCGCCATCGAAGAGGAGCTGATCACGCTCCGCAAACGATTGAGCTTGGCCGATTGCATCATCGAAAACTTCGGTGAATTGATGTCTGGGGCTCGAGAAGGGGACAAACTCAAGACAACCGTTAAGGTACTGAAAACCTCGTTAAACGAGGCTTTCAAAGGAGTCGAAGTTGACGTCGAATTCGAAATTGTTGAAATCCGAAGAGTCAACGTAGAGGGACTCAATGCTACGGTATTGCAGTCGGTTGGATTTGATTCAGCTGAAGAACTTCGTGCGTTCGTCCGTTCCGAGTTGGAGCGTCAAGCAGAATACTATCAAAATCAATTGCTTCGTGAGCAGATCACCAAGAAGTTAACAGCTGGTGCCAATTGGGAACTTCCACCCGCATTGGTTCGCAAGCAAGCGGAACGGGAACTACAAAGACGCGTTTTGGACTTGCGTCGCAATGGCTTCACCGACGATCAAATTCGCTCGGTGATCAATAATATCCGACGTAACTCCGAGGCATCGACTCAAGGGGCGCTACGCGAGCATTTCGTCCTTGAAAAGATAGCCGAAGATAACTCGATTGAGCCAAGTGAAAAGGAATACGAAGACGAAATCCAACTCATCGCCGATCAGAGCGATCTTTCTGTTCGACAAGTTCGTGCCAAATTGGAGCGAACCGGCCAGATGGACGCGCTGCGAAACCAAATCTTGGAACGCACAGTGATCAAGCAGATTGTGGACGCTGGAAACGTAAAGGAGATCAAGGGAGATTCGATCCTCAAGGCAGATCCCGATGAAGCTGCTGTCGAGTTCCTGGTCGCGCCCGTTTCTCAGATTTTACCTGAAGCGAAATACGATGAAACAACCGAAGATGTCGCTCAAGAAGGCAACGTAAAGCCCACGTAGGTTTTCAAGTGTCATTTACTTTTGCGATTTCGTGAACCGGTGGGCGCTAGCTCCAGGCCCAAATTGCGGAGCAATAGTGTTTGTGACTTAGCCCGAGCCTAGCTCGGATTAATTGCATCGTATTTATGGAGCAGCCGCAAGGCGCTAGCCATCGGATATGGTCGCAATGGCAACCGGGGGCTAACGCCCAGTGGCTAAGGAATAATCCGCTACCAATTTGCTTTGGGTCGACATCTACCTCGTATGAACGATGATTTTCTCACCTCCGCTTCCGTCACAAACTTAAAGAAGCGGGCCGTGGTTTTAGGCCAGCTCCGGCAATTCTTCGACGAGCGTGGATTCACGGAGGTGCAGACGCCGGTCCTTTCTCGCGATTCGATTATCGATCGCCATCTAGATCCAATCGAAGTCAACTTTCAGTTACCCGGAAAAGGACCAGCAACATGGTATCTGCAGACTTCACCAGAACAATCCATGAAGCGTCTTCTGTGTTCCGGTATCGGAAGCATCTACCAGATCGGTCCCGTTTTTCGCAGCGGCGAGCGGGGTCGATTACATAACCCAGAATTTACCATGGCAGAATGGTATGATGTCGACGCCAACTTGACCGGTGGGCTGGCGTTGTTGGATGAATTGTTAATGCGTCTACTCGGCACTCAAAGAGCAGAACGGATTCGATTTGAAGATGCATTTCGAATACCGACTGGTTTAGAACTCTTTGAGATGACCCCAGCCGATCTAGGACGATGGGCCGTGCAAGATGGCTTGATCGATAGTGTGAAGTGGTCGAACGATTGGGACGACTGGGTCAATTTGATCTTTTCAAGATGTGTTCAACACACGCTTGGAATGCAAACACCCGTGTTGGTTACCCACTTCCCTGCTTCGCAAGCGGCATTAGCGCGTGTGTGTGAGTCAGAACCTCGCACGGCCGAACGATTTGAGGCGTTTTATCGCGGCGTTGAGTTAGCAAATGGATACCATGAATTGATGGATGCCGATCAGCTTGAAGCACGCTCCATTCTTGCCAATACACAACGCGAGGCGGACGGCAAGAAAGCGCTTCCGGTCCACAACAGATTATTAAACGCTATGCGATCGGGAATGCCCAACTCGTGCGGTTGCGCACTTGGATTCGATCGTTTGGTCATGCTGGCATGCAATGCCGGTTCGCTTGATGAAGTTCTTTCGTTCGTCGCAGAAACAGCGTAGCTTACTAGCCCGGATTATTCGTAACCCGATAAGAGCGAGGGATCGCTAGGAATTCCCTCGCTTACGCATCGGGTTACGAAAGCAGTCTGCTTTGTTTGCAATTCGACTTAACGAGATAAGAAACCATGACTTACGTCCAAAACGATCGATGTTCATGAATAATCCGGGCTAGCGACTGCGGTTCAGGTCTATCCTATGCCTAAGACTTTCCATAACTTCCGTCCAACCATCGGCGGCTTTTTCGAAATCAACTTCGGCCCATCGAGATTCCTGCACGCCGCTAAGCCTCGATTTTATCTTCGCATCTGGCCATACCGGAAACTGAGCGCTGTTTCCCATTGTCAGTCTGGATTCAGCTTTTTCGCTAACTAAGTAATCGGCCAGCAAAGCGGCCGCCGCTGGATTGGGTGCTCTCTGTAGTACGCTGATCGTATTGGGGATGAAGACGGTACCGTAGCCTGTTTTTTCTTGGTCAGGAAAAACAATCTCAACAGGTTGCCCGGCCTCTTTTTCGATAACGGCGTCGTCGGTATCCGTTAGCCCCCAATCTAGTTCTCCGCTACTAACAGCCAATGCGACTTGTTTGTTTCCGGCCAATACAACCGAATGCTGAATCCATCCATCCGACCAACTCTGCCAATCCAGCGATCGATCCTTGTTGAAGTACATTCGATTGGCATTCGCATCGCCAAGCACTTTATTTGCATGCGAAGCAATAATGGCCATGTGGGTAGCGGTTGTCCCGTAGACTGGATAAGCGAGACCGCAACGGTGGTGCCATTTTTTGTCGGCTAGTTCGAGGACACTTTTGGGCCAGTTTGCAGGATCGGGTATTTTCTCCTTGTTGACCAGCAATACACGTGCACGGGCCGCGAATCCGACCCACGTCCCATCGGCGGCTTTGAAGCCCTTTGGCCATGTGTCAGGTACTTTCCAGCGACGGCTTGCAAGCAGTCCTTGTTTTTGCAATCGAATCGTATGGATGAGTTCATTGTTCCAAAAGACGTCGCACCGAGGCCGATCCTTTTCCCTTTCAATGCGAGTTACTAACCCCAAAGTCTTGGATGATTCGACATCAAATTGGCGAGAGATTTCTATCCCGACATTGGTTCGCTCAAACGCATCGAGGATTGGGGTGACGAACTCCCGATCTGCGGCGGAATAAAGAACCGCCCCTTTTTCAAGCGGCGGAACACAGCCAGCAACACAAACGAATAATGCAGCAAGACCGACATAATCCATCCAGAACATCGGAATTCGTGTAACTTTGAGGGTTATGATAGCAATTTCCTATAGATTACTTTGCAAAGAAATCGCCATCGACCTAGTCTAGATTGTAGGTCGCACTTGCGGTTTTCGCATTGCGGCCCTCGTCTCCCCACCCCCCGTGGCGAGGTTAGCTCTCATTGAGATAATCTCGCCATTTTCGTTTCTACTCCGCTCGAACGCAATATGTAGCCTGGGTCACTTTCGTGACCCGGCCACCAGTCGATTATGCAAGTAAATCATGGACTACGTTACCGTGGACATCCGTAAGACGATAGTCGCGTCCTTGAAAACGGTAGGTTAGCTTCGTGTGATCGAATCCTAACAGGTGCAACCAGGTCGCCTGCAAGTCATGCACATGCACCGGTTTATCTACGATGGAAAAGCCGAGTTCATCGGTGCTGCCATAGTCGAAGCCTCCCTTTGCGCCACCGCCTGCCATGAACATGGTGAAGCAGTCCGGATAGTGATCGCGACCAAGCTGAGCTCCTACGGCCGTTCGACCTTCACGGAATGGAGTTCGACCGAACTCGCCGCCCCAAATTACGAGCGTTTCGTCCAGCAACCCGCGTTGTTCTAGATCCTTGATCAAGGTAGCGACAGGTCTATCCATGGTCTCGCATTTTTTGGTCAGGCCATCGCGAATATCTTCGGCTGGACCCGTTCCGTGAAAATCCCAGCCCCAGTCAAATAGTTGAACAAATCGAACTCCGGACTCAATGAGTCGCCTTGCTAGCAAGCAGTTGTTGGCCAAGCTGGCCGCACCAACCTTTGCCCCGTATGCGTCAAGAGTCTCTTGAGTCTCTCTGGAGATATCCATGACCTCAGGCACACTCGTCTGCATGCGATAGGCAAGTTCGTATTGCGAAATGCGTGTCTGTGTTTCTGGATGGCCAAGCTCTTCGGCTTGAATAGCGTTGAGTTGGCTGAGCGTATCCAAAGTCTTGCGCCTCAATTTGCGATCCATGCCCGCTGGATCGGAGGCAAATAAAACGGGATCGCCCTGCGAGCGACATTGAACACCCTGAAACACGCTGGGCAAGAAGCCGCTGCCGAATGAACTTCTGCCGCCATTCGGCTGAACGCCACTGCTAATCAGAACAACGAACGCGGGCAAGTTTTCGTTTTCACTGCCAAGTCCGTACGAAACCCACGAACCAAACGAAGGACGACCACTGCGGGGTGAACCTGTATAAACCAACAACTCGGCAGGAGCGTGATTGAACTGGTCGGTGTGCATGCTGTGAACAAGGCAAAGATGGTCTGCGACACCCTGCAAATGCGGCAAACAATCCGACAGTAGCACTCCGGAATTGCCTGATGCAATAAATTTATGCGAGGTCCCAAGAAGTTTCGGCACACCCTTAGTGAATGCAAATTCCTTGCCCTTGAGAACCGAATCGGGAGCATCTTGGCCATTGAGCTCAATCAGCTTGGGTTTGTAGTCGAACAGATCCAGGTTGGGAGGTGAGCCGGTCATATGCAGATAGATCACTCGCTTTGCCTTGGGCGCGAAGCGAGCAGCTTTGGTTGCAAGAGAGTCGGCGGCAATACTCGAGGGAGAGGTGCCAATTAGGCTCGATAGTGCTAGAGAACCCAGACCTGTCGATGATTGACCGAGGAAGTAGCGTCGTGTTCGCAGAGCAAGTTGTTGTTCGATAATGGAATTCATAGTGCGATTGGGTTTATGGCGTCATCAGAAATTCATCCAAGTTTAAAATAACGTTGCAAATGGTTGTCCATGTTGCGAGTTCGACCTGATCTGCATTCGATGGCAGAGGGCCGATTGGTTCTGTCGCGAGTTTGCTAGCCCGATCGCTATCGCTTGCCATTTCGCTCCGAGTCTCGCGATAAAGTTTAGCGATTGCAGCCGTTTCGCGAGCGATGGGATGTCGCGAGAGAGCCAGTTCAAAGACCCGTTCTATTCGCTCTTCGAGAGAACCGGAAGGCAGTTCAACAACAACAATGCGTCTTGCCAAGCCCTGGGCCGCTTCGACATAGACGGGATCGTTCAAGGTAACAAGGGCTTGCAGTGGCGTGTTGGTTCGATCTCGTTTGAGAACACACACTTCACGATTAGGTGCATCGAAGGTCGCCATCGATGGGTAGGGGTTCGATCGTCGCCAAAGAGTATAGAGGCCACGTCGAAAGCGTTCCTCCCCTTTGCTCGTCTCCCAATCCGTCTTGCTCCCGAAGGCTGCGGTTAAGCCGAGCGAAGGCTGTGGCGGACGGGCCGGAGGTCCATACAAACGCTGCGATAATAGTCCGGCGGAAGCAAGTGCCATATCGCGAACCTGTTCTGCAGATACTCGGAAGCGAGGGCCTCGCGATACGAAAACGTTGTCAGGATCCTCTTCAAAGCGTTGTTGCGAAACACTCGATCTTTGTCGATAGGCAGCGGACATAACAATACTGCGAATAAACCGCTTCGTGTCCCAGCCATTGCGATTCAATTCGGACGCCAAAAGATCAAGCAGCTCGGGGTTGCTAGGTAAATCGCCTTGAGATCCAAACTCTTCGCTCGTCCGCACAATGCCGACGCCAAAGAAAGTCTCCCAGTAGCGATTTGCAATCACACGTGCAGTTAATGGATTGTCCGGCTGCATCAGCCAACGTGCAAAGTCCAAGCGGTTCATCTTCGGAGGTGCATCGCCCGTACTGGCGGGTTTCCACGGGTGAAATGCTTTCGGAACATCGGGAGAGACCAATTCGCCTTGAACCTTGTAGTTGCCGCGTATTTGAATATGTGTTTGCCGATATTGGTCGGCAGGCAGTTCGCTGAGGATCGGAACCGTCGTCGTGGGTTTGGCTTCGCTGATCTTTTTTTGCAACGAATCGCGAGAATCACGCAGCGATTTTCGACCAGGCGCAACTGCGGAAACGTAGTGCGAATGCAGTAAGTCTTTGTCGGAACTCGAAAGGGAATCGTGCTCAAGCGACAGGATCCTTGCAATGTTGGGTGGTAGTCCAATGATTCGCTCGGTACGAACGTCGTTCGTTAGGGCAACTGAGAAACTTGCTAACAAGGCTCGGCGATAGGACGACTCGAACTTGAGCGTCAGTTGCATCGAGACCGTGCCGGATAGTGTTTTGGCGGCGATGAGTTCCTTTAGTTTGCTGGATTGAAAGGCGACATTCAATTGGTGCGGTTGGTTAATAGCACCTCCTACCGCCCAACCGGATTTTGCATCCGAGTCGATCGCACTGGAAGGCAAGAATCCCTCCTGTGCATAGTCTGCGTTGGCAGCCAGCAGTGGGATTGGAACAGCGGATTGAATTTCAAAGGATTGACTCGCCTTTGGCTTCTTGTCGATAGAGGATTCCCAAAGTGTTATTCGATCTTGCGAGAGGATCGATAAGCGCGCACCAGCCAAACGGCTAGCGGTGTCCGCATCGGCCCGGTTCCAGACCACGACTTTATCGATGGAGGATACTTTACCGAGGTCGACTTCCCACCATGGATCGGTGCTGATTGCGGTAAGAGTTGTCGAGTTATCTGCGAATTTTCCCGAAGTATTACCATCAAGCGCTCGTTCGGCTTTGCCGTCGAAATCGGTACTGCTTTGCGTTGCTTTACCTCCCTTGGAGATATTTTCGTCATTGGAAAAAACCTGGACCTCGCCGAGAGAAAGGATTTTGCTGTCGCCAGGCAATTCAATTCGCACGAATCTGCCGCTTGCCGATTTTGAATCGACACTGACCAAATTGGCCGACAGATTGGTCAAGACAAAATTGCCGTCGCCGATGGCTGCGCCACCGTTTGGCAACGTTGCATCCGGGATGCTTCTTAATTGCAGTCCAGACAGCGAATCCATCACGACACCGGTCGGGATGGGCAATTCAATGGTGTAAGTATCGGTATCGGCAATCGCGTCTACTTTGATAGTGCCATTGTCTTGAATGGAAATCGGCGACTTCGACTTGGCTTTGGCTGATTCGGGTTTTATGGATTGCCAAGTGAGCGGTGTGTGTAGATCCTCTGCCCACGTTCGTTGTTCAGGCATGAGCAATTCATCAGGAGCGACTAGAGCCAACTCGACTTTGGAGAGTTCTTTTTGAGTCTGCTCCTGATCGCGGCGTTGTTCTTGTGTGAACCACTTCAGGGTGGGGCTTTCGTCTGCACGATCTGCATCCTTTGTTTGATTCAGGATAGCGAAGACTTGAAAGTATTCGGCCTGAGTAATGGGATCGAATTTGTGAGTATGGCATTGTGCACAAGCCATTGTGACTCCCATCCATACAGCCATGGTAGTGTTGACTCGATCGATGACGGCGACGTTTCTGAACTCCTCATCGTTGGTACCACCTTCGTTATTGGTGAGCGTATTGCGGTGAAAAGCGGTGGCCACCAGTTGTTCGTCGGTGGGATTGGGGAGCAAGTCGCCTGCAAGTTGCTCGATCGTAAATTGATCGAATGGCATGCCTTCGTTGATGGCTTGGATGACCCAATCTCGGTACGCCCAAATCGTTCGCTGCGGATCGTCTGCATAGCCGGCTGAATCCGCATAGCGGGCCAAGTCGAGCCATTTGCGACCCCAGTGCTCTCCCATCGCGGGCGAGGCTAATAAGTTATCAACCAATTGTTCGTAAGTATGCAAACTCGACTTGTCATTAAAAACCGACTGTTGTTCCAAAGTTGGCGGCAAACCAGTTAGATCTAGCGTGAGTCGTCGTAGAAGCGTTCCGCGATCCGCTTCTTGAGTGGGCTGCCAGCCGCGTTCAGTAAGCTTTTTCAAGACCAAGAAATCGATTGGGGAATGTTGCCAAGATGGAAATGCGTCGCCCCGTAGCGAGGGCTCTAGGCGGGGAGTTTGAATTTGATCGAACGACCAGTGTTTAGAGTATTTGGCCCCTGACGCGACCCAGGATTTAAAAAGCTCGGTTTCTTTTTCGGTCAGTTTCGCGCTGAAGTGGGGAGGGGGCATTCGTTCGGTCTCGTCATTGGAAACAATCCGGCGGATCAATTCGGACTCGCTCACGCTTCCAGGAACGAGGGCTCGCGATCCCGAATCGGCGGGTGACGTGGCGGACCCAAATTCATGAAGCCGCAGACCCGATTCCACCTTCGATTCGTCCGGCCCATGGCAAGCGAAGCAACGATTGGAAAGGATCGGTCGAATATCGGTCTTGAAATCGACTTTGGATTGCTTGGACTCCGGTTCTGCTGCAAGTGTTCTCTCGAACGGCAATAGTAGCAATGCCACAACAAAGAGTTGGTAGGGAAGGGATTGGTTTTGCATGAGGAATGCTAGGTGGGTACTCAAGTATCGAAATCGTTCAACTGAGAAGACTCGATTATAGCATCGGCGGAAGCCGAAACCACGTTGAAATGGCTACTTCCGGGTAGGGCAAACAAAAAAAGGGCTCCCGATTTCGGAAGCCCTTTCGATTTTTTACACTCATACTACAGGATATTTAGCGTACACCCTGTCCACCTTGTATTAACAGTTGTACCCCGTAAGTGAAACCGGCAAACAAACTGAAGTTCATGATTTCTTCGACGGGCTTGTATCTCAGGATGAGCGTATCACCTGGTTGAATCAGCGGACGTTCGCGGGGATCCTGAGCCGCCAGGGCTAGATCCACTTCGATTGTGATTTGCCCATTGCAAGGCGTCTTGCGAAGAATAAACAGTCTTCCTGGAGGCACGGTAAATTGTTGTATCCCAAAGCCACCACCGCCACCGGCAATCCCTCCCACTCCTTGACCCGCCACACCCATCGCTCCCAAAACGTCGAGGTCGTAGTCCCTCGGAACTAACCATTCTCCGCCAGGAAGCATTCCACCTGTGTAATAAACTTCTGCTTCGCGGGATTCGATGTAGACTACGTCACCTTCCTCTAGGATAACATCTTCTGTTCGGAAGGCAGGGATTACCCCTGGTGGCAATCGCATTGGGATTTTGAGCAAGCTTGGGTCGTCAGGCAGAGGCGGTGGACATCCGCATGGATCGGGGTTGTTGTAGTATTGTTGGTAAAAAGCCTGGACAAATTCATCGCGCTTCTTCTGATCGGCTTTGCTTGCACGCAAGATTTTGATTTCATTTTTGGCGTTGACACCAGGCAGGCCTCCCGATGCCATCAAGGCGTGGAGAACGTCGTTCTTGTATGCATCGAGTTTGATCATGCTTCCCTTAGCGCTCTGATCAGTCCCTTTTATGTACGCGCCCTTACTCGCTCCCCCGCCCTGCTGCGAAGTGGCGGCGCCAACATCTTGGCGAACGACGACGACATTATATTGTCGTTGTTTCAGCATCGTAACGATCGGACGGAGTCGTGACGGATCGGTGAAGATGCGAGCGTCCAGATAGGCTTTGCGGATCAAATCGGTAACTTGTTCGAGTGTCATTCCTTTGACTTTTATCGGTTCGACGGATGGGAGTGCAATTGTCCCATTCTCTTGGACCACGATCGGAAAGCCTAGCGACGGATCGAGGGTGCTTTCTGCCGTCGGGAAGTTAACCGGAGGTGGCTCGGGTGGCTTGTCGGCGGCTGTGTAGGGCAGCACTCCCTCAATCCAGACACCCAGGATGTCACCTTTGTCTAGCAGGTATTGCCTTGGTGGCTCCTGTGTCAACCTTGACGGCTCCAGGGGAACCAAATTGCTTTTCGATTGCGTCAAGAACTGCGGAGGCAGGCGGCGCACAGGAATTCCCGATAATGGCAATGTCAACGCTGTACAGCCCACGTTCATCGCACCCGCAGCCACTAAGCTCGCTAGTGAAAACGATTTGAAAAGCCGAGTCAAAAGGCGACTCCGTTTAGACTGTGATTCGACGAGCGTCATAGGATTCCGTTCCATAGACATGATAGTTACCTCGGTCGCCGGTAGGCGGATACTTGATGGATGCAGATTGATTGCTTACACAGTTATGCTGACGCACAACCAAGTGGTGTTAAGGATGACTATTGGTTGAAGTACTGAGGAGAATTGAGAACTTCTGCCGGAATTTGCTCGGCCGAATTTGGATATCCACTTGTTCCCCCGAATGATCCTTCAAGAATGACTTGGGTCGAGACCGCCGCAGGTGGCCTTCCGTTAGGAACAGCAGCTTGCGGAATGGGATACATTCCACTGCTTTCTGCATTCAGCTTGCCGTGCTGAGAGTATTGTTGTTGAATCGCGGACGACGTCTGGATCTGAGTCCAAGTTCCAATCCCGTCCTCCTCTGCAGCTCTAGCTCCGTGAGGAAACCCAGAGTACCAAGCGGCTACACGAGCTTGCCCTTCGCAGGACTGGTATTTCCAGCCCCAATACTCGCGTGGCGGGAACGCAGGCGTGCAGCCCTTGCCACCGTCCGCAACGTCCATGTATCCAGCTCGGAAGCCGTGGGAAAATTCCCGCATGTATTTCTCGTTGCAGAAATGATGCTTTCGACTATGCCAAGCTTTCGAGGCACTGGACTTATTCCTATGCCCCATCATGGTTTGATTCCAATAGCCGTTGTATTGCCAGCTATTGTTCACGCTTGTCATGGCGGTACAACCTGCAAATGGAACCGTGGCTGTGCTAACTAATAGCAGAACAGCCAATCGTTTTCTAACCAGGTGGAGCAAGCCTTGCTTCTTCCGAGAACCTGCTATTTTAATGTGTTTGACCGTCATTCCGATCCCCCAAAAATGGTATCTTAAAGCTGGGAAGTTTTCATCGTGTTAAACCATCGAATCGACCGTTGGTTTCATGGCACAAACTCCCTTTGTTGGGTATCGGATTGAGACAGGTTCCTAGTTTAACGAATTTACGGATATCGACGTTATTGCCGAATTTAGCTAGCATAAGCGAGATTGGGGATATGCCCGTTGTAGCGAGTGTCCCTGTACACATTTTCAATCTCGCGTGTAATCGATTTAAATGTTTTCGAAATCGGGAGACTTGATAGTACATTCGCGTAGCTCTGGCTGTCGTCAAACGGACACTAAAGTTAGTAACACCAGAATCTTTCAGCCTGAGGACAGGCTGACCTAGTGCGCCGATAAATTGATGAACGAAATCCTAAAATAATCAAAGTCTTAAATGTCCAGTCGCGCGGAACAACGCCGTGAAAAGCAACAAACTCCAAGTAAGGCCGCAAAGAATTGGCGTGCCGTTGATATTTCTGAATGGATACTTTGCTGCTTAGTCCTTTTGTTAATCATTGCCTTGCCTTGGTACTATGGAACCGTTGAATGGAGATCGCAATATGTGCTCGCATGGGCTGGAGTTGTATTTTGTGCGATTGTTTTCTTGCATTGCGTTGTCAGTATTGCGAGTAAGTCGCGGAACTTGAGTATTCCATGGCTGACATGGCTTTTTTTTCTCGTTGGGTTCGTCGCAATTATTCAATCCAAGCCTCTATTCTCTTGGCAAGGAAATGGAAACGCTCTTCCTTCCGTTCAGATCCAACGCTGGGCGCTCGGATTAGCAGAGGCACCGAAATCCCTCGAAGGATCATTACTGGCAACATCGATACCGACTCCCTCGGACGGTTCGAGCTCACCGGCGAACGTACCGTGCGATCTAAAGAATGTGCCGGACACGGAACGCAATTTGGCGTGGAGTATTGAACCGCTACACACGCGTGGGGCAGCTGTCTCGCTACTGTTATGCGGACTTTTTGTTTGGATTGGCCATGCGGTTTTTTCCAATCCCCGAAAGCAACTTTGGCTGTTTATCGCAATGACGGCAATTGGGGTATTGATTGCGTGTGTTGGAATTCAAGGTGCGATTTCATATCAGTCAAAGAATTTTCTTGGGCTAATATCGGGAGGGTCGTTCGCGACCTTCGTTTCCAAAAACTCCGCAGGGGGCTTTTACAATATATGTATTGCTGGCTGCTTGGGGTTGTTAGGCTGGACTTTACTCAATACGCAACGCTCCTCCAAAGACAATCGCTATCGCTTTGCGGACAAGAGCATCCTTTCCAAAATCCGTGGTTTCGCCGAGGATTCGTTAGCCGACTTGAACACGGCGCAGATTACGTCCGTATTGTGTTTGATCGGTATTGTCGCTGCTCTGATGATTAGTCTATGCCGTGGTGCCGCTGTGAGCGCCTTAGGTGCCATCATCCTTGCATCGTTAATTGCGAATGCAAAAAACCGAAGTCGAGGAAGCTGGGCCGTAGCCGTTATTGTGATAACAGCCGTTGTTGCATGTATGGTTGGCTTCCAAGTCGATGACCAAGCGTATTCTAGGTTAGAGAGCCTTTCGGAAATCGATATCGAGAGCGAATTACGCGAAGGCCGAGCTTATATTTGGCACGTAGCATGGAAGGCGATGAAGTTTTATGGTTGGCTTGGAAGCGGACTTGGAACATTTCATTTTGCTTACTTGCCATTCCAGGAACCTTCATCTCAGGGCTGGTTTTATCACGCGGAAAGTCTTTATGCGCAATGCGGAGTTGAGCTTGGATATCTTGGAGTTACCGTAATAGTATTGGCGATCATCAAAATCCTTTCGGAACTTCAACGGCCAGCTGCAAAAGATAACTGGGGGCTCACGTTCCCATCCAAACTTGCAGGCGCCTATTTGGTAATTAGCCAGGCGCTTCATTCGTTTGTAGATTTTGCAATCATTCTACCTGCCCTTTTTATACCGACATGTGTAATGGTAGGATCGGTTCAGGGAACGCTTCGAAACGCTGAAATTGCTCCTATTAGAAAGAGGAGTCGAGGCGACTCGACACAAACGGATCAGACGAAAAAGACCATAAGTATTCCGTGGTTGCGTAACGGATTGCTTGGACTCGCGGTCGCTGCCGGTTGCGGATTGGCGATTTTCTATTTGACTGATTCCATTCGATCGCTTTCCACTGCTGAGTCCATGGTTGCCTGGACAAAAGCCGAGGAGAAAAAACCACTTGAGGAACAATTACAGGACCGAGTGCGTGCGATGGCAGTGATTTGGGCGAGCGACGACGCTGTGCTAAGAGAAAACTCCGTTGCCATGCGATCTTTTGCGGATTCGCTTCTATTCGAATATCGCATGAATCAATTCATTGCCTCTCCTCCGACTGGTGCATGGAATGAAGTGTGGCGTAATACCTCGCCGTTGTTTCTTCAGTTAGCGCTGCAGCGGGAACAAGACCCAATGAAAAAAGATCAGTTCATCGAATCCATCGGCGGAAAAGATACCATCGACATTTTAGAACGATCGGCCAATTGGTACGCATTGGGGCAGACCAAGTCGCCGTTGGATTGGCGGTTGCTTTGGGGACGCTGTTTGTCAAACACCGTCTGCGATCGAAATGAAATCGCAAAATTATTGCCGGCCAGCATGGCAATTGCTAAACACAACGCTCAGCAATTGCAGGCCACTACCATCGTCTTTCGCAACCAATTGGACCAGAGTCAGTTTGTAAAGATCCTGGCACAAGCGATGAAAGCGAATTCTGGGGTCGCACTCAATTCCGCAGAACTGATCAAGTTGGAACTGTTTGAAAAGAACTTGGCGCAAGCGATGAAAACGAATCCTGAGGCTGCGTTCAATTCCGAGGAACGGACCAAAATGGAAAGGTTGGCAAGAGAACTGACGGACAAAGCTATTTCCACGGACAAAACTATATCCATTGATATTTTTCCGCAGCGTTACGACATCCTTCAGAGTATTGCGAAGGATATTTTTACAAAAGCCGATTTTCCCGAAACCAATCGGCAATTATGGGAGCGTGCTCGCAAACTTATTGAACAAGCGCCTATGACCGCATCCCGCCGCGAACTCTGGCTCGCGGATTCATCCAAGATCCTTGAAGACATCAAGGGCGAGATCGACCACTTAGGCAAGGCAGTAAAAAATTCGAACGACATAATATTGCGATGCCGTCTCGCAAACCTATTAATCGAAAACGATAGGTTTACGGAGGCTAAAGAGGTCCTAAAGAAGCTTCAAGGGATTGATCCATTGAATTCGGAGGTTAAAAAACTCGCTGCTCGAATCAATGAAATCTAGGAATTCATTTGGAACGCCCCTGCCTCCCAATTCATCGTAGCCCTCAAATGAGAACCAGATTCAGCGATCCACATCACCCATCCGGTCCGGACTTAACCAACCTAGACACCCCACATTTGGTTAATTTTCTAAATGATCGTGGAGTTTGGCTGGAATGATTGTCACGGTCGCCTAAGATATAGGGTCTGCGAAAAAACCTTTTCATCAAAACAAGAACCATCGATGGACGCAATCAGACCCATGTCAGAGAGTGCCGGACCACCACCTGCGCTCATACAAACTGCGCCAGCAAGTCCTGATCTAGTCAAAATCCTTTTGCGATGGAAGTGGCTCCCGATTCTTGGATCGGCGATTGGGGCTACTTTAGGCTATTTGTATTTTGTTCAGCAAGCACCTCAATACAAGGCGACCGCGCAGGTTCAAGTCGTCACTCCGGGCAAAGAAATCAATATTTCGACATTCAATAACGGAGCGGATATCCGTTCTCGAAGCGATGAATTGGTTGTGGTTCAAAGTTCTGCCGTACTACTCGAGGCGGTCAAAATAGGTCAATTAGACCACGCCCGAGAACTTGCCGGCTATTCCCCTGAACAGATTGTTCAGAAGTTGCGAAACCCCAAATTATTGGATGTGCGGCTTGGATCTAAAGATACGAATAGCGATATTATCAATATCGGTGTCACAACAGATAATGCTGAACTTTCCGGCGAAATCGTTAGAGCCATCGTAAGTGGCTATGAAGAATTCGTTACGAAAAAGTTCAAAAACCTTTCCAATGATGCGGTTACTGCACTGACCAGCTTTAGCGATAAACATAGTGCGAGTCAAAAGTCTGCCAAAAACAAACTAGCCGAACTCAAAAGCAAAAACAGTCTTCTTTTTGTGGATGGAAAACCGCGCGATCCAGCCAGCGAAAAGATTATCAGCTACAACGACTCCATTCTGGACATCGACAACAAGATAAAGAACATTGATGCCGTGCTTCAGGCGGTTCTAAACGGTGTGGAAAGACAAACCCCAGTGGATGGATTGTTGCGAATGATCGCATTATCCACGGCGGATTCCGGATTCAAACTCCATGAGGGCGCACTAGACAGCCAAAAGGATTTGGGGCGAGTCATGGCTGCACAAGTAGACGCATTTGAGGATGAAAAAGTAATTCCGGCCCGATCGGAACTCGCCCTTCTCAAGGAGCAGATGTTTGGTGATTCACATCCCTCCGTTGTTAGCAAAACCAACCAGTTGGCCAAGCTTGAGGACGAATTGCTTCGGAGAAAATCCAGACTGGAGCAACAAGTCGAAAAATTCGCAGCGGAATTCGGAGATTCAAGGAAAGATGCCCCTACTCCAGAAAACCGCCTTTCAGTTGCAGTGGGAGGACTTCAAGAGACGCTTGAGAAACTCAAAATTGAGAGGAATGGATTTAGCCAGGAGGCTCTTGCGATGAAAGAAGAGATGCAGCAGAACCAGGCTTCGATCGCTGAGTACATGCTCAATCTTGCGGAAATGGAGGCCACGAGTGTTGTTGCCGAACAAATCAATGAGAGCCTTCGGAAATTGAACTTGGGCTCGGAATATGGGCAGAAAACAGTAACACGCCTTGAGCCGGGAAATAACGGTTTGTTTGTCGGTCCTTATTGGTCACGCTTCTTGGGCATAGGAGCACTTCTCGGCTTTGTCGCTTTTAGCGGCCTGGCATACCTTCTCGAATTGGCAGACCGATCCTATCGAAACCCCGACGAAATCGCAACCGATCTTGGAATGCCGATTATCGGCCACCTGCCATTAGTATCCCTTTCGCGTGCCGATCGCATCGATGAAAAAGTGGATAGTTCGATTGTTACACTACATAACAGTCGTTCGTCCCTCGCCGAAGCGTTCCGAGGTATTCGAACCGCTGTTTTCTTTGGATGCCAGCAAGGCAACATCAAAGTCATTCAGGTCACCAGTCCTGTCCCTGGTGACGGAAAATCGACTGTCGCTTCAAATATGGCGGTTTCTATCGCTCAATCGGGGCGAAGCGTTTGCATTATCGATTGCGACTTCCGTCGTCCGCGTGTTGCCAAGATCTTCGGCTTGAAAGAGGACGTGGGTTTGGTCCAAGTCATCGGTGGCAAAGTCGAATTGAAAGATGCTATACAGGAAACGTCCATCGAGAACTTATTTGCCGTGACTTGCGGTCGGCGTCCCGGAAATCCATCCGAATTGCTTTCAAGCGAACGGTTTGCTGACTCGCTGGCAGCGCTCAAAGTCCAATTTGATTTCGTTATCGTAGATACGCCGCCGATACTGGTGGTTAGCGATCCGGCGAATGTCGCAAGTCTGGTTGACGCGGTACTTTTAACGGTACGTTTGCGTCGGAACTTGAAACCCATTGCAACCCGCGCAGCACAAATGTTGCATTCCATCAACGCCAATATGCTTGGTGTTGTTGTCAATGGAATCGGGGTTGGTGGCAACGGATATGGATACGGCGGATATCGTTACGACAACTACAGTGGTGGTAGTTCCGGTGGATACGGCAAGAGCGGTTACGGTGGATATGGATACGGTTCAACTTATCAATACGGGGGCTACTACGGTGGGTCCTTGGTTAGTCGAGACTATTACGATGACCACGTGCCAAAACCCATTGCTAAGAAGAACAAAGTCAATTCCTAGTTCGTTTTCGAATGAACTGTCGTGACACAAGTTTGCGTTATCAATGTTGTTGGACTCACGCAGGAACTGTTAGCGTACGCGCCCAACATCCGACAACTTGGCCTCGCTATTCCGTGGACGGCACCGTACCCGGCCGTGACTTGCACAGCGCAAGCGACCATGTTGACGGGCCTGCCACCTAGAGAGCACGGAATTGTTGGCAACGGTTGGTATTTTCGCGACACGTCCGAAATTCGGTTCTGGCAACAGTCCAACAGCCTTATTCAACACAACGGGCTTGTTTACGATGGTGTCGAGACCGCCAAACTCTTTTGGTGGTTCAATCAGCATGCACCCGTGCATTGGAGCGTCACTCCAAAGCCATACTATGGATGTGACGGGTCCAAAGTCTTTGACGTTCTCGATAAAACCGAGTGCAATTTAACCGATCACCTTGGACCATTTCCCTTTTTCTCTTTTTGGGGACCCAGCGCAGGCTTACCGGCCTCCGAATGGATCGCAAAGGCGACAGCCTTGGTTCTTCAAAAAAACGCGCCTGAGCTCACACTTACTTACCTTCCTCATCTCGACTACGATTTTCAACGTCAGACCGCACCGGACCGCGAACGCATCGCAGAAGTAGATCGTTGCGCGGCAATCGTAATTGACGCCGCGCAATCGATTGGAGCGATCCCGGTAGTCGTGTCCGAGTATGGCCTGGTACCGGTCCAAAAGTCCATTTCGATCAATCGAGCGCTGCGGCAAGCGTGTTGGTTGGCCGTGCGTAACGGTCCATTTGGCGAAATCCTATTGCCCGGTGATTCCAAAGCTTTTGCTGTCGTCGATCATCAAGTCGCGCATCTGTACGTCCGGGATCCTAGCATGTTGGAAGAGGTGCGAAGTCTTGTACAGTCTTTAGACGGAGTGGCTGCCGTCGTACATCCCAGTCAGCTTGAACTCGACCATCCTCGAAGTGGTGAATGGATTGTACTTGCTGATGAGGACGCGTGGTTCAATTACTACTATTGGCTCGACAATGCCTTGGCTCCTGACTTCGCTCGCACAGTCGATATCCATCGAAAACCGGGTTACGATCCGGTTGAGCTTTTCATGACTTCCAAGATTCGAGCCATGGCTCGTTTAGCCCAAAAGAAGCTGGGCTTTAGGTACAAAATGGATGTGATTCCATTGGATGCGAGCTTAGTTCGGGGAAGTCATGGATTGAGACCCATTGCTCAGAAAGGCCCTTTGATTATTGGCCCAGGGGCACCCTGTGACATGCTACTTTTCAAGGACTACATACAAAGTCTTCTCGGACGATAGCCCCCACCCAAGCCCGCATTTCTTTACGCCCGTTTAACGGCCCAAGTTGAACAATAGGAACGTACCGCTTTTGCCCGCAACCGCGATGTCAACTCGTGTTCGGCGACAACTAGATATCCGCATTAGCGACAACTAAATTTCCCGACTAGATTTTGGTCGATTTCTACTCGGGAGGAATCTTCTCCAGAGGTTCCGACGTAGTCGTTGCTTGTTGTCTTGCCTGGGCTTCCTCCAATCGACAACTG
>CAMDKL010000106.1 GCA_945900945.1 Pirellula staleyi DSM 6068 | reverse complement strand
ACTCGGTGGCGCTGCTGCCAATTTCTTACTGACCATGGTGGTCATAGGGCCGATTCACGATATCTTTGTCAAGATCGGAACGGCAAATCGCGAATTACAGTCGCTCTGTAATATGATTCGAGCGATTAAGAAACTCGAGTCCAAACAATCGTTGCTCCTCAGAATTCGCGGAAAGTGTTTTGACGAAAAGCATTCGGCGGATCAATCACTCGCCCAATTGCAACGCATTATGGCTCTGGCGGGGATGCAACGCAGTCCACTCCTTTTCATCCCCTATCTTGTTTTGCAGATAGTCTTTCTTTGGGATGTTCGAGTGTTAGAACTTCTGGAAAGATGGAAAATTCAATACGGAACCTGTTCCGCCGGATGGCTGGAAGCGATCGGAATGATCGAGACGCTTTTTTGTGCAGCCGCGATCGCCGACGAGTATCCGTCGTGGACTTATCCGACCTCGATTGACCGGGAAACCATTGCCACGCGTCCAACCCATTTGCTGGAGGTCGAGGGAGCGGCCCATCCGTTGCTGAAGGACGCTAGTCAAGTACCCAACAGCGTCACGATCACGAGCGATAAACCTTTGTTGCTCGTGACTGGTAGCAACATGGCTGGCAAGTCGACATTGCTTCGTTCGATCGGGGTAAATTCCATCCTGTTGCGACTTGGTTCGCCCGTCTGCGCTACGAGCTGGTCCGGCGCGGTTTGTGAATTGGCTTCGAGTATTCGCGTGCAGGACAGTTTGCAAGACGGCGTCTCCTTTTTCATGGCAGAACTCAAACGGCTACGTGCGGTCGTTGATACAGCGCAACGAGAGAATCATCCTGGCGGCAAACAGATGCTCGTCTTGCTCGATGAAATCCTGCAAGGCACAAATTCACGCGAGCGTCAGATCGCGGTAGAACATGTACTCGACAAATTGGTCGAGTGCGGTTGTATTGTTTTAACTAGCACGCACGACCTAGAGATGGCTGGAAACGAAAGCATCCAACGGTTCGCTCAAGTCGTTCATTTCCGAGAGCATTTTGAAACGGTCAACGGACAGCAGGTCATGCGATTCGATTATCTTATGCGACCAGGAGTAACACCGACGACCAATGCCCTCAAGTTACTAGAGATGGTAGGCCTGCGATCTCCATCGTAATGTTAAGGCTCTTAATCAGCTCCCTCTGGATGAATGAAGCTTTTGCACTCGTTCCCAAGCTCCGGCTCAACGCCGCTTGCCAACAACAATAAGAAGCTGACTTCTGCAAAGCCATTGGAACAGCACCTTTGAAAGCGAAACTTGACGCCATTTCATCTATTTCGGACAGTACAAAACGCTATTTGGAATTGTTGAGTAAACGTGTCCTGTCCATAGAGACAGCCAATGCGAAAAGCATGCTTCAAAACAATGCACGTGCGAATGAAAAACCAGAGTGAGTCGTTACAGAAATGACTAAAGCTTGCTGGTTCGCCAATTCAGTCTTGGCCGCACGACCGGGCCAAGCCACGAGCCGGTATACTCCTGTCGCATTGCACCCGTGTCATGAACAACAAACGATAACGCCGAGTCTTGACGTAGAGCGACGACCCCGACCTCTGGCCCAATGAGTACACTAACAAAGTAGCGAGTGTCGTTTAGAAAATTGGCTGGCATGCCACATTCGCTGCGATACATGCCAACCGGATACTGCTTACCAAACCAAGGGTCGGGTTCTAAGTTCATCGAGGGTGCATTAGCCGACCAGAATACAAATGCCCCTGTTTCGTCCCTAACCTGAATCTGAACACTAACAGGCGTGCCCGCTATCAAGACTCGGTAATCGACAACGACAAATATTTCTTGATCGATATCCACTTCGCTTGCGGGAGAATCGATGCCGTTGCCCCTAACAGAAATGGATCGCAATCGGATTTCGCGTGAACTAGGCGCTGATGCGTCGTCATCCCAACTCCGCTGTCCATCTCCGGACCGCATTTCGGAAAGATATTGATCGATAATACGCTCCGGAACATCATCGGCTATCAAGCGACCGTCTTGCAGAAGAACCGCTCGATGGCAAAGATTTGCGACAGCCGCGAGATTGTGAGACACAACGAGAACGGTTCGACCTTGAGCACCTAATTGGCTCGCTTTCCCCAAGCATTTACGCTGAAACGCTTGGTCGCCAACGCTGAGCACTTCATCGATGATCAGCACATCGGGTTCTAAATGCGCCGCAACCGCGAAAGCGAGACGAACTGCCATACCACTCGAGTAACGTTTCACCGGCGTTTCCAAAAACGATTCTATTTCGGCAAACGCGACGATTTCATCAAATCGCTTTCGTATTTCAGAACGTGGCATGCCCAAAATCGCACCGTTCAGAAATACATTCTCTCGACCTGTCAGTTCGGGATGAAACCCTGTTCCCACTTCCAAAAGCGATCCGACTCGACCGCGAACGCCTACACGACCTAGAGTCGGAGTCACGATGCGAGCTAGGATTTTCAGAAGCGTACTTTTGCCTGCACCGTTTCGGCCAACAATTCCAACAATGTCTCCTGACTGAATCGAAAGTTGGATATCGCGCAACGCCCAGAACCAATCGTCTTCCATCCGATTGGCAAAGGAATCCAGAGACAGTTTAGGTCGCGGATTGGGTGCTTTGCGAACGAGATTTTTGACACCTGAGACAATCGCTTCGGTGAGTCGACCATACTCGTGACTGGCTCCCAATCGGAATCGCTTGCTGACTTTATCCAGTTGGATCGATTCGAGGCTCATTCTTAGATCCGATCTGCCAATTGCTGATCGGCATGTTGAAACCAAGCCAATCCGCTGAAACAAACGGACAGGGTAATGATGGCAGCCACCGCCATTCCGAGTGCACTAGGTGGTTGAGTACCGAGCAGCGACCATCGAAGTAGTCCAATGCAGGTTGCAATCGGATTCGCTTCATAAAGCCATATCCATGGGTCCGTCAAAATAGTTCGCAGTCGCTCTACGTCGTATACGACAGGGGAGACAAACATCCCCAACTGCAAAGCAAATGGGAGCGCGTAACCCACATCCCGATAGTGTGCGTTGAGAGCCGATAACCAAGCGATGCAACCTGCACAAAACAGTATGAGCCACAATGCAATCGGAAGAGCCAACCATGCTGTTGACCAAACAATGCTGGTTTCTGTGATTGCACAAACCGGAAAAAGCAGTAGCGAGCCAACGACAAAATCAAAGACCGCACACGTTAAACTGGCTAACGGTAGAAGCATTCGCGGGAAATAGATTTTCGTTACAACATGTCGATAGTTTACCAAGGATGCGGTCGCATCGCGAAAACTGCTTGCTACCAATTGCCAACAAAGCATTCCGGTCAAGATAATGGGCGGGTAGGCAACCGTGGAGTTTCCCGCCTTGGTGCCAAGCACAAAGAAGAGTCCCATAAAGATGAGCATACCCATCAAGGGCTGTAAAAAAACCCAAAGCAAACCGACCACGACCTGTCTGTATCGTATTAAGAGATCTCGCAAAAAGAAACTGTAAAGCAATTCACGGGTTCTCCAGATCTCGCCGAGTTGGCCAAAACCAAACGCATCCGTGGGTCCGTAGAATTGCATCGGTGGAATGGACGCTGGATTGGGATGTGGAATGGAATCGTCGTCTTGTGCCATGCGTGGTTCCGGTTTTACATGCGTTCTACAACGCCGATTCCCAAAAGTTCTAGGCCTTTTCGAAGTGTCAGGCTGGTAAGGTCCGTCAATCGCAAACGGGACCTCGTGCTTTCAGGTGTTTCTGCGTCGAGTACCGAGCATTGATCATAGAAACTGCTAAAAAGCTTGGCAGTGTCAAACAGATACTCAGTCACTACGTTGGGCAGGTAGTCGACCATGGACTGGTTGAGCATGTCTTCAAATCGGAGCAATTGCAGACCTAAGTTTACTTCTGGACTGGCGGACAATACGAGGGGTGCCAATTGCCATTGGTTGGTTTCAAAGCCTTCTGCTTGGGCCTTTCGCAGGATACTACGAGTTCTCGCATACGAATATTGAATGTATGCCGCAGTGTTCCCATGCAGCTGAACCATTTTTTCCATATCAAAGATATAATTGCTGGTTCGGTTGTGACACAAATCAGCGTACTTGATCGCCCCCAAGCCCACCGTTTCAGCAATTTGACGTTTTTCTGCTTCCGAAAATGCGAGCCCAGATCCCTGCAATCGATCGGGGTTGCAGACCACATCCCACGCTCCACTGACTGCCTCATCCAACATCGCGTTGAGCCCAACGACTGCCCCTGAACGCGTTTTGTAGGGCTTGCCATCCTTTCCACATACGGTTCCAAATTCGACGTGTTTGAGTTCCGTATGCGACAGCCCGATCTTGCGAAGGACGTCGAACAGCTTTTGGAAATGCTCGCCCTGACGATGATCCACTACATAGAGCGAAACATCTGGCGCAAACTCTCGCTCTCGAAAAATGGCCGTGGCGATGTCGGTCGTTGAATACAAGAACGCGCCGTCTTGTTTGCGAACAATCATAGGCGCGTCGTAACCATCGAGAAACACGCAAATCGCTCCATCGCTTTGAACTGCCAGCGATCGTGCCAGCAAGTCCTCCACAACAGCCGGGAGCAAATCGTGGTAGTAGCTCTCGCCAAATTCATGATCGAACTGGATATTCAATCGCTTGTAGACACTATGGATCTCTTCTTTGCAATTTGGCACGAAAGCTTCCCAAAGCTTAAGATTTTCGGCGTCGCCAGAATGCAATTTAGAAGTCTCCTTGAGAACACGTTGGCCTAGTTGCGAATGCTGTTTGGAACATTCGAGGAACTCTGCGTCGCGAGAGGTTTCCTCGATGTATTTTTTAGATTTCGCGAGTTCATCGTTGGCCTCGTCTAATTGTTTGAACGCGGTCGCAAAATCTTTGGCCAGTTTTTTGTCTTGCGGGGCAGCGGCCGATTTGAATTTTGATTCGGCAGACTTTTCTTCAGCCCGTTCCATCGCGAGTTCGAGTTTCGGGATGTTGGAAACTGCGTCCTGGAAACCGATAATCTTCTGCACCACGCGATAGATCCGACTAAGCTCCAAGACAGGTGCTTGGCCGAACGCGACATCGTCTCGGAAATTCTTGTAACCGTAGATGATCATTCCGAACTGAGTGCCCCAGTCCCCTAGGTGATTATCGGAGATCACGCTATGGCCTAGAAACCGCAGAATTTTCGTAACCGAGTCGCCGATGACAGTCGATCGAATGTGCCCGACATGCATTGGTTTGGCAACGTTTGGGGAGGAAAAATCGATGACGTAGGTTTTGGGATTCGCGGCGAGTCCGACAGCCAATCGCTCCGGATCCAAGTGCGCTTCCATAAGGCATTTTGCCAACCATTCAGGCGAAAGCCGCAAATTGACGTAACCTTGGCCCGCTATCGAGACCGACGAGCAGATATCGGACAAGTCCAGCTTGGATAGTATTTCCTCGGCGATCGCCAAAGGGGGCTTTTCAAGCTTCTTTTGAAGCGGCATAGCCACATTGGCTTGATAGTCCGCCAAATGCGATTCCCGCGACGCTACGATACGTTCAAGTGCCGATGCCAATGCTTCCGGCTCCGTTAGCCACGTGGCAAGAATCGGGGCAAACCTAGAACGAATAAGAGAAAGTACGCGCATCGCTTGGAATTAGCTAGAAAGTGGGGCTTATTCAAAGGCAAGCAACATAGCCCACTGCCCGGTTTTCATCCAGACCCGACAAACTCTCGAGAAAAAGCGATGCAATTGCGGTTTGTCGAGCGTTTGAAAATGAGCTAAACTGCTTTTCTTGTTTTTGGGACCGTAGCTCAATGGTTAGAGCAGGGGACTTGAGCGATGAGACCTAAGGCGACGCGAAACCGAGTCGGGTTGCTAAGGTCGATTCAATTGGGTTGCACGCTTTTTGCTGATTTCGATTCGTTCATCAACAGATTGCATGTAGAATTTGTCAAATTCGGGGAAGGCTTCGCTGTTTGTTTCGACTTGAGAGCAAGGAGCATGCTAATCCCGAGCCAAGCTGCATTCAAAAATGGCTTATTACCATTTTCGTTTCAGAAGGTGTAGAGACCAGACGGCAGACACGTAAAGTGAAGGTATGGTCCAGACCCCAAACTCGAAAGAGGCGGCGAAAGCCGTAGTTGGTACGCATAATCCCTTGGTTGCAGGTTCGAATCCTGCCGGTCCTATTTCCATTTCTAAGACCTCTCAACATCCTCACCCACCCCACGTGCCTGAAGAACTCGAATCTTTCACTTCCCATTTGCAGCCGTATGCCGAACATATAAACGGTCTTCGATGCGTTGGGCAGCAACTGTGGAATCGAGGCTGGTCTCTCGGGACGTCTAGCAACTACAGTGTCGTAGTCGATCGCGATCCGATCCGATTGTTGATTACGGCCAGTGGCAAAGATAAAGGGCATCTTGGCCCCAACGATTTCGTCATCGTTGATGAGAATGGTATGGTAACGATACCCGACCAGCCTAAAAGCAGCGCTGAAACGTTGCTGCATTGCACGGCTGCATCCCGATGCGGTGCCGGAGCTGTACTTCATACTCACAGTGTCTGGGCAACAACTTTATCGCAGCATTTTTTTGCCCTGGGTGGAATTCGAATGGACGGATTTGAAATGCTGAAGGGGTTAGATGGGATTACGACTCATGAGTCCTCGTGCTGGTTGCCCATTTTTGACAATACGCAGGACATCCCTGCATTGCAATCTCAAGTCATGCGTTACCTGGATGAACATCCAGAAGAAAAATGTTGGGGATACCTCATTCGTCGCCATGGACTGTATACCTGGGGCAAAGACTTGGCAGAAGCAACACGGCACATCGAGGTGCTCGAATTCCTTCTGGAGTGCCTAGGCCGAACGATTCGTCGGTGAGGGTCGGGTGTCTGGGTCTGGACATAGAAGGGGTACTCCATCACGTCCCTGATTCATTTTGGAACGCTGAAGTAATAATGGCAGATAGAAAAAGAAAACTCTTGAATGGCCACAAGAGAACGCGTGAAGATCATACGTCAGAAACGGCGTCTGACTATGCGGAGGCGGTGGATTTGATTTCGCGAAACAAAGGTGAATGTCGGCTCCGCGATCTGGCCGAGTTGTTTCAAATAAGTAACGCATCCGCCCATCGAGCGATCGGGAGGCTTAAACGCTTGGGGCTCATGGAATCAGAGCCGTACGGGCCTATTCGACTTACGCGAAAGGGACAGACGCTTGCAAATCAGAGCCAAGGATTGCACCAACTCGTTGTCGATTTTCTGCTTGCAATCGGGGTGCCTCGCGAAAGTGCGGAAATCGACGCCGAAGGCCTTGAGCACCACATAAGCAAGGATACGGAATATGCGTTTCGGGATTTTCTTAAAAACTTCTCAAAGTCTCCGAAATCGAATGAACACTGATGGCCATTCGAACATTTCTAAGCGGTAATTGTCACGCAAGCTTAACGCGGAAATGAATTTTCGCACTCCCAATTGTGGTGATCAACGACACATCGTCGAAATTTTTCGACCGGTACGATTGAAATAAGCTGGGAGCTTACTGAGCTTGAGGCGTTAGCCTGGATATTGCATAAGCCGTTTTGGCGTTAGCCACGGTTCACGCGACATCCATAAACCGCGGCTAACGCCTCAGGCTCAATGAATTGCATGGGTAAATTCAAATTCAATCGTACAGGACGAAATTTTTCTCCTTGGGATAACCACGAAACCAAAAATGGGCGACTTTCCTGAATCGCCCTTGACTCATTTTTAGCGCACGCTAAACTGCATTTTAGCGCTGGCTAAAGTTTTTTTAGCGCTGAGTAAATTAAGAATTCCGAAGGATTGTAGTTTCAATGAAGATTCGTACTTGCCGAGGTGGCTTTACTCTCGTTGAATTGCTAGTTGTCATTGCGATCATAGGAGTGCTCACTTCTTTGCTCCTACCCGCAGTACAGGCGGCTCGTGAGGCAGCGCGTCGAATGAGCTGCCAGAATAACTTGCGCCAACTCGGGCTAGGAATCGCCAACTACGAGTCGTCTCTCCGACTCATTCCGCCGGCTTACGTTACGAACACGCGAGTTGATGGAACCCTCTACGGAATTGTGTGCGCGGATGAATATCGCAATTCGACGCCAGGATGGGGCTGGGGAGCAATGCTATTACCCTATGTCGAACAGGTACCTCTTTACCAGAGTTTCACATTGAGTGAGCCGTGCTGGTCTCCCAAAAATGCAATCGCTGTTCAAACCAAAGTTCCAACATTTTTGTGTCCTTCTGCGACAGGTGGAAGCGATGGGTTCGTCGTCGAAAAGGCTACGGACCACCGACATGGAACTCCAATCGTCCTTAGCAATGGAAATTTTGTTCGATTCTCGCACAGCCACTACGTCACCAACGCGGGGATCCATCAACCTTGGGGACGCGAGACACAGTATTGCTACGACTACGAACAAGGCGAACCCATCTCCTCCAATGGCGGTAAGCTTGCGTTTTTAGACGGACCCTTTTTTCCGAATTCGAGGATGCCATTTCGTCGTATCACGGACGGATTGTCAAACACGATCTTTCTTGGAGAGCACAGCTCTATCTTAAGCAATAAGACATGGGTTGGAGTCGTCCCGACGGCCGTGACTCCGCCACGATTGGACTTGCGCCAGTGGCAATCTGAAAATAACGGAGGAGGTTGTCTTGTTGGTGTCCATAGCGGACCGGACACCCATGACCATCCAGAGGTAATTATTCATGCCCCAAACAATCCTTTCGGACACACAGACGAGATGTGGGGCGAGCACGGCCCTGGCTGTTCAATCGCGATGGGCGATGGTTCGGTTCGATTTGCTTCAGCCTTTATCGATCCAAATGTCTGGGTTGCACTTTCAACTCGAAATGGAGGAGAAGTCGTCAATGCCGTCGAGTAAAAACAAACAAAGGTCTGAAACAAGGTCGCTTCAAACACGGTCGGCTATCTTTCTTGCTGGGTTCATAGTTCTGCTCTTGGTCTGGGGATGGATGAATTGGACAGCTGTGCCTAGTTTTGAGGCGAGCGACAAAGCATTGAAGACCATTGACGCTTTATTCACGGCCATTAATTCGCACGATGACAAGCGAGTTGCAACCTGCAAAAATCAGCTTGGAGTGCATTCTAGCAACGGAGAATTAAGTCACCAAGCGATGATCGAATTGCATAAGTGTTGCGAACAAGCAGTATCTGGTTCGTGGGAAAAAGCCGCCCATCGTCTGTATCGAATTATCGAAAAGCAATAAGCAGTTTCTCGCGAGACCAGTGGACTGCAACCATAATTTTTGATCTCATGTTGGCGAACGCAATAAAAGTGTTTCACACTCAAAAGCACTCGGAGTCCATTATGCATCATGATTCATGCGTCGATCGACGCGGTTTTCTTGCTTCTGTCGCGGCTACGGGAGCAGCTCTAACATCTGCACCAAGTATTCTTGGCGCGGAACGCAAGTCGGGCTCGGGCTTGCAGATCATTGGCAATGGGGCGTTCACCTACGAGTGTATCCACAACTGGGGATCGGAGAGTCTTCCCTCAGGGCATGATTACGGGGGAGCTTCGCATGGAGTGACCATCGACAGCCAAGGTATGGTCTACATCACGCATCACGGAAACCCAGGATCGATCTTCGTCTTCGAACCCTCCGGTCGATTCGTGAGGGCGATGGTTGACGATTTGAGGATCAACGATCCGAAATCCGGCAATAGAGTCGGCCGTGGGCATGGGATTGATATTCGACACGAAGGGAACGAAGAGTTTCTCTATCTATCGCCCAATGAGAGCACGCTGCCTTTTTGCAAGATCAAATTAAATGGTGAAATCGTATGGAAAAAAACGCGCGATGATCTCAATCGAGATAGCGGTATCTACGACAAGCCGAAGACCAATTATCGCCCGACGAATGTTAGTTTTCGTCCGGATGGTGGCTATTATCTCGGGGACGGCTACGGAAGCCACTACCTTTTCGAATACGATGCCAAGGATCGCTTTGTTCGCACGATCGGAGGTCCAGGCAAAGAGAACGGAAAGTTTCAGACTCCGCACGGTCAGTGGCTGGATGCTCGCGACGGCGTGCCGAAGCTAGTAGTGGCTGACAGAGCCAATGCGAGGCTCCAATTCTTTACTATGAAAGGCGAACATCTCAAGACGCTGGATGGATTTCTATTCCCAGCCGACATTGATGTCCAGGGCGAGTTGATGTTGGTCCCGGACTTGCACGCTCGCGTTACGATTCTGGACAAAGAAAACAAGGTCGTGGCTCAACTCGGCGAAGACGCTGCATGGCGTGAGAGGGTTTTAGCGAACAACAATGCGATGCGGAGCGAACCCAACCTTTGGGAGGCTGGGAAATTCATCCACCCACACGATGCATGCTTCGATTCGCAAGGAAACATATTTGTCGTTGAATGGGTGGTTGGAGGACGAGTCACCAAGCTACGTAAAGTGAGTTGACAAAAACACGAATTCAAGTTGCCGCTGGTCTATACAAGAAAAACCGATGTACATCCACACCGAGACCCTTCCAACACCTGAGGAGAATCTGGCGTTGGAAGAAGCGTTAGTCGAAGTCGCCGATCGCCTTTCGCTTGAAGAATCCACAATAGAAAAGACGGCCTTCGATTCTGGCCCGACGAACGAGCTGTTGCGGCTCTGGGAATTAGCGCAGCCATGCGTTGTGCTTGGGCGGGCGAGCAAGTGGGCAGAAGAAGTCAATTCGATTGCTTGTCAACGAGATTCAGTTCCCGTGTTGCGACGAGCGAGCGGTGGTGCATCGATTGTGGCCGGCCCTGGATGCCTTATGGTCTCGGTCTTGATTTCCTACCAGCATAGACCGGCCTGGCGTGCACTGGACATCGCTCACAAAGAAGTGATGAGTCGGACTCGCGATGCGGTGCAGCGGACGACAGATTCCTTTCAGATGACATCGCCGATCATGATCGACGGAACCTGTGACCTGACGATTGCTAACCGCAAGTTTTCAGGTAACGCGCTTCGGTGCAAGCGTTTTTGGATGCTCTACCATGGCACCATCATGTACTCTATGCCGCTTAAATGGTTGAGTCATTATTTGCTTGAACCACCGCGGCAACCGGAGTACCGAAAAAAAAGAGAGCATCAATCGTTTGTGACAAACGTACTAGACAGCTCTAGTCGCATTTCACGGAAATCGTTCCGACAGGAACTACAAAACCAATTAGCGGCAACCTGGAATGCTACCCAACCATGGCATTCAAGCTCCTGGAAAGGTGCCGTCGAATTGGAAGCGATGCAATTGCTAAGAAGTCGATATTCCAATCCACAATGGCACCAATCCCGTTGAAACCCTGCTGCGTTCATCAGCAATCGTTCAATTTATCATCGAACCGCTGATGAATGGCTTCGATGGCCCGTTTGAGCTGATGCCAATGAACAAAAGCCATGTGGGAATCGATGATTTCGCAGTCAGCTCGATCAAAGCCCTGCTCGCTTATTTGAATCGAATCATCTAATGCGAACATTCCTACGTCACGACCATACTCGCCGTTGTGAAGTGCCTCCTCCTCGGGAAGCACTTCTTCGTTTATCGGTGCTATCTGTTCCATGACACGATTCACAACCCAGACGGCTGCGCATTCGGAATCATAGCAATCCACAATCGCTCGAATCGAACCACTTTGAACATAGAACTTCGCCATATGTACTACCCCTGTTGGTCTGCGAACTGCACGGTCATAAAAGTCCACAACCATTTGCGTAAGCGTGGTATCGTATTGGCAACTGCTTTGGCTGAGACAATCGTTATATCGCCGATGTGTTTGACACGACCGGTCACGCTGAACGTGTTTTTAGGTTAGTCGGGGGAATATTTTGGGGAAAACCGCAGTTCCTGGGTTCAGAATTCCTTTGAATTCTTGAGTTTGGTGGTCCGTATCCTCTATACTGTTTACTGAACGGAATTCAATCGGTTCTGTCCAATCACACCAGACTGTTTTTGCGACATAGCAATTTCAAACGTCCGCACAGGATTGGACTTTGGATCAAGTCCCCATTGGTTGCCACAAGGAGAACCCATCCATTATGAGCAGAGCCCAGACAAAGAACCGAATTGCAATTCCAACCTCATTGGCTTCACAGCTCGCTGAGTTTCGAAACCGCGTCTGGACGATCAAGATGCTCGAGGCAACCGGAATCGCGTTGTTCTCAGTCTTTTTTGGTGTCCTGTGTGTATTTGCGATGGATCGGATCTTTGATTCGCCGGCCTGGATGCGGGCAATTGTCTTGCTGATTGCGACCACCGGTGTCGCTTCGGTTCCATTTTGGTTTCAGAAATGGGTCGTCCGAGTTCGTTCCGCAGAATCGGTCGCCAAACTTTTAGGTCAACGCATGCCAGCCGTTGGAGATTCATTATTAGGTGCGATTGAATTATCTCAAAGCGACTCGGAGCAGTTGCGATCGCCTGCTCTTTGCAAAGCCGCGTTGAAACAAGTTGCCGAGGATTCTGCGAAAAGGAATCTCTTGGCAGCGACACCGTTGTCGCGACATCGAGCTTGGGGATCGCTTGCAGCCACAGGGCTTGCACTCGTAACCGGATTATGGATTCTGTTCCCCGATGCAATTTCTAACGCATGGGTCCGGTTTGCAGCTCCATTAGGAAACATCCCACGGTATACCTTCGCAGCGATTGAACCACTTCCGAAGAAAGTAATCGTGCCGCATGGCGAGTCTTTTCCGATTTCAGTCAAGTTGGCGACTGGATCCGCTTGGAACCCAATCAGAGCAACAGCAGCCATCGGCGATCAATCTGAGTTGGAATCGAAGCTGCAGGACAATGAATATGCGTTCGAGTTTCCGCCACAAATCGAATCGGGTACCCTCTCACTTTCGATCGGCGATGCAACACCTAGTGTGCTGATTGAACCCAAGCTGCGTCCCGAACTCGAACGCATCGAAGCCAAAATAGAACTTCCTAAGTATCTACAGCGAGAGCAAATGCTGACCAAGGATGTTCGAGGCGGAGGTCTTTCGGTCGTTCATGGATCACATGTAGGTTTCGAAGCAACTGCAACTCGCAACCTTGCGTTCGCAAAAGTCGACGGCAGCGAGATTTTGGTGAAAGACCAGTCTTTCAGTCCTCAGTCTGAGCAGATGAACGAATCCCGAAAGATAGATTTCGATTGGACGGATTTGTACGGTCTATCCGCAAAATCGCCGTTTTCCGTCAACGTAACAGTCCGGGTCGACGAAGCGCCGGCAGTGTTCTCGGATGGACTGCCGCGATCTCGCGTTCTACTGGATTCAGAGCAATTGCAGTTTACGATCCGCTCCGTTGATGATTTTGGCGTAAAACAACTTGGAATGGAGTGGCGCACTGCCGAGGGCTTCCTAGGCACAGATCCTGTTCAAGGTGAGCTGATGCTTTCGGCGGGCAATCCGAAGGCTGAAACATTGGATGCTATGGCGGTCTTCCAGGCAACGACCCTCAAAATTCCAGCACAGCCGATTGAGTTGCGAATGTTTGTCGAGGACTTTTTGCCAGAACGCGGTCGCATCTATTCGACACCGCATTTGCTGTACATCCTAACCCCGAGTGATCACGCGGTTTGGGTTCTAGAACAATTGAGCAAATGGCAACGAGAATCGTTGGAAGTTCGCGACCGAGAGCTGCAACTGCTGGACACCAATCGAAAGATTCGTGATTTATCGGAGGACGAACTCAATCAAGAGGATACGCGTCGCAAGATCGAGCAGCAAGCGTCTGCGGAACAAGCCAACGGGCGCCGGCTAAAGAACCTTACCGGTCGCGGCGAAGACCTGCTTCGACAAGCGGCCCGAAACTCCGAGATCGGCGTTGGCCATTTGGAAAAATGGGCTGAGATGCATCAAATTCTGAAAGACATTGCGGCCAATCGGATGCCATCCGTCGCCGATCTGCTTAAGCAAGCCAGAGACGAAAAGAAAATTAGCAAGGCGAGTTCCGGGCAACAATCTAAATCGGGCCCGGCGATTGGTCAAAACAAGGATTCGTCAAGCAATCCGGCTGGAGCACCACAGGCCGAGCCTCAACCGCCACCCCCGCAAGGCCCGACTATCGCGGATCGTGAATCTTCACAGCAGCCGCCCATCGCAGCAAGCGATCCTAGCCAAACTCCGAAAAAGGCAGGTGCGTCTCCGCTGCGATTACCTGCTACAACTGTCATGGGAAAGCCGCCTTCTAAAAAGCCTGGCGAAGAGGAAGAAAGTCCACCACCCGAGGAGAACAAGATCGAGGAAGCCGTTCGCAAGCAAGAAGGGTTGCTCGCTGAATTTGATAAAGTTGCCGAAGAGCTCAACAATTTAATGGCTAATTTGGAAGGGAGTACGCTGGTCAAACGTCTCAAAGCGGCCTCGCGCGAGCAAATGCAAATTGCCGATGCAACCTCTGGGGAAATCGACGATGCATTTGGTTCCAGCCTAAAGCGACTCAAAAATGACCAACAGGTGCGAATCAAGCATTTAAAGACTCGCGAAGAAAATGCGTTGAACAACGTTGGCTTGATCATCGATGACCTAGAAGCGTTTCATGAACGACGGCCTTTAGTCAAATTCCAAAGTGTGCTCGATGAAATGAAAAAAGAGGATGTTCTCGGTGGAATCCGCCTCCTGTCCAATCGGATTTTAGAATCCCAGGGGATTGCGATCGCAGAAGCGGAATATTGGTCTGATACGATGGATCGTTGGGCCGAAGACCTGGTCGACCCAGCTTGTAAGGGCGAATGCAAAGGCAGCAAGTCCAAAAGCTCTCTGCCCCCTTCGATTATTCTTGAGGTCATGAAAATCCTCGAGTCCGAAATCAATCTTCGAGAGCGAACTCGAGTTGCGGAACAAGCAAAGACCGTGTCAGAGAACGAAAAATACTTGGATATGGTGGACGAGTTGGCGACTACGCAAAAGGAACTACAGGAGCGTATCGTGGCCGTTTGCAAAAAGATTGAAGATTTGCCGGATGCCCAAAACGAGTTTGGCAAGGAGATCGCACTGATGAATGAAGTTGATCGAGCGATGGTCGATTCGGCAGAAATCCTGGATCGACCCGACACAAGCAAGATCGCGATTGCAGTGGAAACCGAGGTCATTGAACTGCTGCTGAAGAGCAAGCGCATCAATCCGAAGAGCGGTGGCGGCGGCGGTGCGGATCCAGGCGGCGGCGGTGGCGGTGATACGCAAGACGCGGCAATCGCATTGTTGGGCCCCGGAATCAACGAAAAGGAAGCTCGCGAAGACCACGGAGTTCAACAGTCCACAGGAACATCTGGCTCGACTTTTCCTGAAGAGTATCGTCAGGGGCTGGATGAGTATTTTCAAAGACTCGAGCGCAAGGCGTTGCCGTGAGCCGTTTCTGCATTAGGCGCATCAGCCGCAGGGCGTTAGCCCACGGTTGTCAGTATGTTAGCCTATCCTGCAATAGACGAGGCAGGAGTCTCGCCTTACTAACCCTAGGATTCCCAACATCAAAACTCCGTCCTGGCTTAGGGCTGGTCGTTTTTTTTCTAATGCCAGGATCTTTGCCAGCCCAGCAGCGGGAAGTCATTCAGAATAGGGTGGGTTTGATCGTGGATCCACAGATGGTTGGAATCCTACCTGGTTTTCAAGGGCCAGAAGCTAACTCGAAACCCCAACTGCTCAAACAAGTACGCGGACTAATCCAGAACGAGTTGACGATTATTGATGAGCTGTGTGGTTTGGACCAAAAGCAACAGCAGACGTTGGTGGATCTGGCTGAGAGTGAGTGGAGGGTGAAAACCAATGCGTCGGTAATCAAGAGTACGCAAGAAAATGTTTACGGCTCAATCGATTTAGATGGCCTATCCGAACGCGTTGTTAGAATTTGGTTGGAGGCAGCCGCCACCACCGATCAGTTGAGCAAGTATGACGAAGAGCTTGCCGATAGGATGAAATGGCGGCAGAAAACGTTAGTCAGCAAAGTCCTGGATTTGTACGAAGCTAAATTGAATCTTAGCGGTATCCAATTGGAGCAAATCGAAGCGATTTTGAATGAAAAGTGGAAGGATCGTTGGTACCGTTCTTTGGAGGCCACTTTCGACAACTCGTCGTTACTGCCGGAAATTAGGGCGAGCTGGATATCGCCTTTTCTTTCCGATGCGCAAAAAGCGGCACTTGTGACGCGTGATCCGCAAACCAGATTCGGTACGCATCTCGTCTCGCAAGATTTCCCTTCATTAGAAATGGAAACACGATTCACCGTTGGCTCAACGATGAGTTCGGATTCGATTGAGCTAGATCCTGATTCGAATAAAGCTTCGAAAATAAATGGAGAGCGAGTCATCGATGGAATCCTAAGAAAAGTCGAAGTCGAAGAAAGAGCGGTCGATGCAAAAAAGCCTTAACATCGTGCGGGAAATTACTGTCCGTTCTTCATTGTGGCATAGGCTTCCAGCCTTTTTATACCCCACAACTTTTCCGTACGACTCCCACGAGATTGTCTCGTGGGTGAGAGAGTTTGGGAACCAGACTTTTGTGTCCAAAGTTTGGCGTTGCATTACCATTTGCGCATTGCTTCTTTGGTTTTTTGAGTCGAGTGCGTTGTCGAGTAAATCCTTAGCGCAGGGTTTTCCGGTAAATAGAGTACCCGAGGACGAAGAGGACGAAGACATACCAGACGCAGCGGTTCTGCGCGGCGCGTTACCGCGAATGAACCGACAGCAAATGGAGGAGTACATGTATGGTTCGTTAGGAGGCTCCAAGGCCGCATTTCATAAATTGAAACGCGAGAGCATTCGCAGAGAGTTGGATCGAGTCAACAGCATTTGCACTCTTTCCGAGGACCAGTGGAGCAAGCTGAACGAAGCCATTGAAGTCGATATCCAGCATATTGAGAGTCGAATCACTTCATTGTTAAGTGGCTATGATGGAAAAATTACGCCACAGATGTTACAGGACATGCAGCAAAGAGTTTGGCAGTTCGCTTCCTCGTTAGAATCCAATACGAAGGATACTAACGCGATATGGCATAAGGTATTGAAATCTCAACTTACCAAAGAGCAGTCTGAACAGATCGAATCCGATGACGCAAAAAAACAGGCTAACAAATATCAAACGATTTATCTCAAGCACCTTTTGAGTTTACAACGCAAATTGGGATTGCATTCAGAGCAGCGACGGAAGCTTGAAGAATGGCTCAAGCTAGACGAAAACCGCCACATAGATTTTCAAAAAGTATGCTTCGAACTGTCTGAATCCGATTTCGCTGACCTGCTAAACCCGGTACAGAGGAACGCTCTCAAGGAATTATCGACCCTTCCTGTTCCTATGGCTAGACCTTTGCCTTTGGGTGCAGCTTTACCGTTGCGATTAATAAGACCATGACCCGCTATGCAAGTTCCCCTGAAATGAGAGATTCAAACCTCGGTCGACTGTTTGTCTTGGTTGTGTGGGGCTTCACCGCAGCGCAATCCGCTAGTGCTCAACCGCCACGGCGCGATGGCAACGCAGTGCAGGGCCAAGCGGTCTCACGTGATATTCGGGAAATGTACGATAGAGGCTTGAGTTGGCTAACGAACAACCAAGACGAAAACGGGACTTGGAAGTCGACTGGAGGCGAGGGGGGCGGTGCTGGCGGCACTGGGCTGGTTTTGATGGCTTTTCTTGCATCCGGTGAGGATCCGAACTTCGGTCAATATAGTGCTCCGGTCCGGAAAGCGATTCAAGCGCTCATTCGAGAACAGAGTCCTACGACAGGTTTTTTTGGCGGCAGCATGTACCACCATGGCTTTGCAACGCTTGCGCTTGCTGAAGCCTACGGGGCCGTGGATGAACGCAACTTCTGGCCTGAAATAGCAGACAAAAAACGAATTCGATCGATTGGGCAATCGCTTGAACTCGCGGTTCGAACGTCGGTGACGAGCCAGAACAAAAATAGGGATGGGGCGTGGAGATATTCGCCAGATGGAACAGATGCAGACACGTCGGTTGCTGGTGCAGTCCTAATGTCCTTGCTAGCCGCGAGAAATGCAGGAATCGAAGTCCCAGACAAGAACATTGATCTTGCAATAAAGTACTTCACGGGGATGACTTCGGACAATGGGCAGGTTGCCTACGCGGGAGGCATGGGCGGGATGGGAGATTCGCCTGCTCGAACCGCGATTGCATGCTTGGTCTATTCGATTGCGGGCCGAAAGGACTTGAAGCAATACAAAGCAACGGCGGCACTGTTGAAAGCAAGTGACTCCAATCTCGTGGGCGATCACTACGGCGAGTACACTGCCTACTACAAGGCACAGGCACTCTTTCAAGCGGACATTGTCGCTTGGGAGAAATGGAACAAAAATCTAATGGTTGAGCTAAAGCAGAAACAGAAGTCGGATGGCCATTTCGACGGAAATTTTGGACCGGCTGTTGCGACCTCGATGTCGTTGTTGGCACTGGCTCTTAACTTCCGTTTTTTACCTATTTATGAACGATAGATCAGCGAATTCGTTTTGATATGCAACCCTTAAAATATGCGTCGGCTCTCATCGCGGCGATACTGCTGGCTAATTTTTGCCGAGCAGCCGATCCGCTAGATAACAGCAAGTTGGATCCTGACAAGTTGTTCGGTAAGCTCCAGCTCGTTGGTGGAGACGTCTACCGCGGTGAATTTGGAAACACAGCGGACACCTACGGTTCTCTAGTATGGCGATGCCCATCTTTTGTTTCGGACTTAATCATTCCGTGGAGCGCCATCGACAACGTAGTCCAGCCGGCGATCCGTCAAAAGAAAAACGAGTCGGGAGGCGAACCGCAATTTATTGTCGAATTGCAGAATGGCGAAGCCATTACCGGTAAAGTTACTGATATTAATGATCGATTTATCGAGGTGGATAGCCAACTGGCGGGCAAAAAGCAGTTTTCGATCGCCATGGTTCGCAGCATCCTACGCACCTCTGCGACCATCGAATCGGAAAGCGGAGAGCTCAAGCTTTCGGATTGGAAACAAATAACGCCGACTATCAAAAAAGGTGGTCGAGGTAACTGGTTTGATGGACTTGGGTCTTACGATACGGAGACAGCGGGCACAGTCATTTCTCAATCTGTATATTTCCCCGACTTGGCAGCGATAGATGTGAATGCCTCATGGCAGACCAATAGCCCGAATTGGATCATTCAGGTCGGTGAGCCACGCAAACTGGAGATCCATGTCCGCAAACCCGAGAATCGCAATACGCTTTCGGTGACCGTGCTGGTTGAGGACGAAACCACCGCAGATATTGCTACAGCTCAACTACCGTTGGATGGCTCCAATGCGATTTCTTTGCGAGTGCTTTGCGATTCGGTTCGCGGCCGATTGGTAGTCATGCAAAACGGGAATGCCATTGCTCAGCTTCGATTGAACAAGAGTCTGCGATTGACTGGTCGCCAAACGGTATTGTTCACTAATAATGTTCCGGGACGCCTCTCATTGCGATCACTCAAGATTTACCGGTCCGTTTTTTCGTCGCCTGTATTACTTACAAAAGGCAAGGACCCGACGGATAGTGGCAACATCAAGTCGCCGGAAACATTATTGCAGAATGGGGAAACGTTCGTTGGCCAGCCCACAAGATTCGATTCCGCCATGGGAACGTTTGGTTTCACGACAACGGCTGAGATTCTCGGACGAGTTTCGCTTGATCAAGTCGACCGAATTGAATTTCCGTCTACTGCGGACGATGCTTTGAGATTGGCTGCGAAAAGGCTTTATTCTATACAATTATGGTCTGGAGCTCGTTTTGTTGGGCAATCGGTTTCCTTCATGTCCAATCAACTCCGTGTTTCGTTAGAGCAATCGCAAACCACCGTTCAGATCCCGCATGATGATATCATGTCAGTCGGTCAAAACGGACCGATCCAGTCGGATTCTGTTTCCAAGGAATCAAACAGCGTTCAGAATTCTTCGATGCGTTTCGTATCCCCTTGGGTTGTCTCCTCGGGCAAAATTGTAGCTTTTGAGCCAACCGCCCAATCGACGACCGAGAAGATCCATTTCCGCACTTTGAACTGGAAGCCTTCGAATGCTCTGTTCCCCGTTGCGATTGCTGCGGGTGTGACCGGAACGATAGAGCCGATCGCGATCAATACGAAAGTCGACAAGCTTATTAAGCCCAAGCCAAGCGCTGATTTTGGTCGAACGCTCGAACGGGATGAACCATCGCTTTTCCTTAAGAGCGGCGATTGCTTTGCGGCTGACATTCGAAGTGTTAAGGACGGGGAGATGATCTTTTCTTCTGCATTATTCTCGTCGAACAAGATCGATGTTGAAATGGTTCGCGGAGTTCGTAAACTTGCCTACACGGGAACCGACACTATGGAAAAAGGGAGTCGCAAGCGATTGCTGACGCTGCCGCGCTCTCAGCGCAACAACCCACCTACTCATTTGATCGTTTCACGCGAAGGAGACGCAATTCGTGGCCAGTTGCTCAGCATGGATGTTGACGAAATTATTTTGGAGGTACGAGGAGAAGAACGCAAACTTCAGATGAAGAACGTTGCTGAAATCATATGGCTTCAAGATGCACCCAAGATCGTTCCAACCGGTCAGGATTCTACAACAGAATCTGCCGTGGTCGACCTTGAAATGGCAATGGAAAAATCCGAGTCAAACGACTTGAAATGTCAGGCGTTGGATCACTCAGGTACGCGGATTAGTATTGTACCGGACCGGGTCGAAAAGGATATTTTGTATGGTCAACACCCGCAATTGGGCGATTGCCATGTGGACCTCTCTAGCGTATCCAAAATTGTTTTGGGAGAGGCGATCGCGGATGATGCCAAGCGCAATCGCTTTGGCAAGTGGACTCTGGAAAATGCACCGGACCCCAAGTTCGTGAACGACTTGGATTCGCCTGATTCGGATGGAGGCAACGCACAGGATTCACCCCAGGCTCGGATGA
>CAMDKL010000105.1 GCA_945900945.1 Pirellula staleyi DSM 6068 | reverse complement strand
CTCAGGAAGCGATACGTCGAGGGCAGAGCGGCTACCGCACGGGCGGTTCGCCTCTACCAGCGTGACGTAAGTCCTCCGCCAATTGCTTTTCAGCCACCGTTGTTTGGTTGAATGAAATCGACAGGGGTAGTTTCGTTGTCTGATTCTGGTCAATGGCGTCCGGGAAGGGCGATTTCTTGTTGTGGAATTCGCCGTAGAGCTCTGTTCCGATCGTTGGAGATGCATTTAGGAATAGAATTTTGCAATCGATTCCGGCTTTTTGTAAAATGGATGGCCCTTGTTTGCCTTGTTTGCTTGTTTGGAAGTGGATGGCCCTTGTTTGGTTTTCTGATGGCCCTTGTTTGGAAGTGGATGGCCCTTGTTTGGTTTTCTTGTTTGGAAGTGTCGTTTTCAGCGGAGACAAGGGGGCTGCGGGCGTGGGAAAAGTCGTCAATGGCAAATTCACAATGAGCGAGTCGGGGGAACAGCGAGGAGTACAGGCCGGCAGTTATAACGTCCTCGTTCAATCGTGGTTTGAAGAGCTTGGATCGGTCCTACCGCGCGGGAGTTTTTCGCCAGGAAAGCCGCGTATCCCGTTGAGTTATATGGACGCGAAAGAATCTGGGTTGACTGCCGAAGTTAAGTCGGGTCAAGCGAACCAATTCATGTTTGATCTGACTTCCGATACCAGGCGAAAAAGGGAAGTGAATTGATACTTCTCGACGAACGCCAACCCTCGTTCCCGAGCTCTAGCTTGGGAACGAGCAATCCAACGAGTGAAAAAAAGTGCAAACGAAGTCAGTTCGCTTGAATGCGAGCTGTCTCTTTTTTTCAGTTTATTGCAACATTACTGCAACAGTTTACTGTTGAACTCGCAATCGTTTTTGGATGTCGGTTTCGAGAACGCCGAAGACTGCTTCGTGGCGCTGAATCGACATTTGCAAAGCGCCGAGCAATCTTTTAGCGGTGAAAAAATTCATGATGATTCGTTGTTTGACATGGATCGGGTCCTTGGGAATACCGACTGGCTGTGGGTTGAGGCCGAAATCCACGATCAGCTCTTCAGGCGAGCCAGTAACGCGGCAGAAGTTGGCGTAACAAGCAATTGCATCTTCGTCTCGCACTTGGACTTGGACGTTTTGAGGTTGCTGACGCGGAGCCTCGGTAACTTCTGGTGTTTGTAGATCTGTTGACATAACTAAGTTCTCTCCTAAAAACAAAGGTTGAGAAGGCTCAGGCTTCTCTGGACACGGATTAATGTACCACGTAACTAGGGGCGGTGCAGGGTTTGGTTAAAATTCAAAGTTAAACGTCTTGAGAACGTAACGATAAAAACGAGAGCCGAGGGATTTCCAGGCTAGGTGGACTTTTGCGTTGCCGCGATAGCCAGGCTTCAACGGCACCTTCAAATCGACAAACTCGACTCGCGCTTGGTAAGACGTGCTGATTGGGCGAGTCCTACCTAACTCGTCTGTTTTGGTATCGAGCGTTCCCCCTGAAGTAATGGATAAATTGGCAGAACTCTCTTTCATTTCCGCTTCGGAGAAACTGATTATCTTTCCTTTTACGGACTCAAGCGCGGCAGCGTCGAACATGATTTCAACCTCGTTCCCTACTTCGAGCAATTCGCGTTCGTGCTGATCCACTACGATCACCGCCTCCAACATTTTTGTAGGCGCTACTAAGCAAACCAACTCCCCTTCGGTAAAAAAGGCTTCCGAGTTCGAGGGACTAAAGGGATTGCCGTACCAGCCAGGCAACTGCTCTTGTGCTTTGGCCGCTTTGCTTTCTTCCTTGTCTGGTGGTTGAAACACAAAGCCCTCAATCGGACTGCGAACGATTAAGTTATCTTGCTTCTCTAACAGGGTTTTGAGCACGTCTTGTTTTTTCTTGAGTTCGCTCCTCAGGGCTACTAACTCTCGAACCAGACGCGGGTCCGAATTGGAATAATAAGAAGCTTGCTCGATTAGCGATTCAGTAGACCTGACATCGCTTAGCGCCTCCTGAATCTTGATGGCCAAATCACGATTCTCAAGTTTGCAGATTGGCAAGGCAAACGTGATCGTCTGTCCTGGTTTTGTGTTCCAACCTTGCAGTTTGCCGGCGACAAGCGTTCGCACTTCGACCGCTTCGTGTGGCTGGACCTCGGTTGGGCAATAGACGTGGAACGGTAACGGAAAAAAACAAATGAACGCCAAAACAGCGACTGCAATTCCAAGACTAGAAAGAAGATTGCCCCGTTTGATCTTGGCAGCTCGTCCTGGCGTCTTAAGAAACTTATATATCGCCGATACGCCTGGCACGATCATTCCAGCCACGCCAGCGACAGCAAAGGCTCGACCGAGAGATTGCAATCCGTATGGCTTGAGCACTTGATTGAGAAACATGATGATTCCGAAGGCTACGATCCATCGATAGATGAAGGAGGCAATAGTGTAGATTCCAAACAACGCACTGTTGCGAGTCGGAAGGAAGGGATTGTCTTGCAGTTCTAGTCCCAAGCAGTTCTTTTGAAACCATCGCTTGAGAATCTCGCTAGATTTTTGTCGGAGGTTGGGAATCTCCAAAAGGTCCATCGTTATGTAGTATCCATCGAAACGCAGGAGTGGATTTCCATTGAACACTACCGTGCTCACCGAACAAATAAACATTACGCTCAAGCACAAGAATCGAAACATCCCGTCTTCGCTAAACCACCACAGGAAGGTAGCGATCGAGGCCAAGATCAATTCGACATACATACCCGCCGCACCGATAAACACTCGCTGCCATTTATTGGGCAGCATCCATGAATCGGAGACATTGCAATACAAACATGGCGTGAATACGAGCATCATGAAACCCATCTCATGACACTCGCCACCGAATTTTTTGCAACTTAGGCCGTGCCCAAATTCGTGAAGAATTTTCACAGCAGCCATCGTGGATCCAAGCCAGATCCAGTTGTTGGCGGCAAAGAACTGTTGGAATGTCGGCAGCTTGCCTTTAAATTCTTGATAGTTGACCAGCACCAGGGTAATGGCCATTAGGCCGATTACGCTGACCAGCATAATACACCATGTCGTGAACAGCCATCCGAACCACGGCAACAATCGATTGAGAATTCGCTCCGGATCGATTCCTCGAAAACGAATAGCGAATATATTGACGAATTTACCGAGCAGTTCTTTCTTTTTCTTTTGATCACCGCGTCGACGCAATTGACGGCCTTGGCCACCGGCATGCGAGATAACCAAACCGCTACGGTGAAGCATCCCGACGAATTGCTGAAGATCCTGCAGTGAAATACGTTGGGGTGCAAATTCGGCTTGAAAGGATTCGCGAATCTGCTGGAGCGATGTTTGACCATTGAGCATATTGAGAATGGCGAACTCTTCCTCGTGGAAACGGAAGTAGTTGAGGCCGACTGGTTCCTTGACGACCCAGTAGGCTCGTCCATCGTATCGATGCCGACGCGATTCCAAGTCAGGACGACGACGCAGCCGCAGTGGTCGCATCGCGCTGTTGACAAGTGAATCGGCCATCGTTGTCATTGAGTTGGTTTTTTCTTTTGAGTGAACGTTTGTTGAGAGAGCTTTGAATCTGAGCCACAGTCGCTAGGCCAATGCTACTTACTTTGAATGCGATAAAGCTAACGAATTTAGGCCCGGGGCTAGCGCCCACCGGTTCAGGAAACAGGCAAAGTCAGCGTCCTTGGGCGCCGGATGCGTTCTAGTGTCCAACTAGCCATTGCGTGGTAGGACCTCGACGGTCGCGACCATCCCTTCTCGGAATAGAAATTGGCCGTCCGCTGTCACTTGATTTGGTAGATCAACGTAAATTTGATACCTGTTTTGCCCGAAAGAGCGTGGAGATACGTAAGTCACAATTCCTTGAACAGTTTCGCTTTTTCCTGCCGCATAGTAGATCGTGACAATGGCTGGAGCGTTGAACAATAAATGGGGGGAACCGGACACTTCTGCGACTCCCTTGATGCGGATTTTTTCCATCGAGGTCAATCTCAATATAGGTTCACCAGCGCGAACCCAATCGAATTGACGCTTGGCGATTTCACTAACCATTCCAGTTCGTTGAGCAGGCATCTTTCTAAGTTCGACTTGGACTTTGGACGCCGTCAGCTTAGCATTCTTTACTCCCACATCAGCTGCATCTCGAAGCTTCTCTATTTCCGAAACACCTACTTGAAATCCAGCTTTTTCGAGTTCCAACCTTTTCTTTTCGCCGTCCATAGTCCCCTCCGCATTTCGCTTTGCCAACTCTTTGGACATTTCCACTTCTTTTTCTGCGACTTTCTTTGCTGCCTTGGAGTACTTGACGTTGCTGTCATCGCTCGCTTTTAATTCGGCAGCACTTAGTTCTCGTTGAGCGACTTCAACCTCAGATTCAGCCAGTCGCGGATCAATCTCGATCATCGGCATCCCCGCTTGTATCATGGTCCCGTCGTCCACGAACAATTTCATAATGATGCCATCAGCCTGCGCGGCGACGGTGCTATCATCTGGGAAAAAAACCGACGCTTCTTTGAAGTCAATCGTGCCATTCGGAGAGCTTGGGACATTCAAACCTATTGCCGGAACAGCATTGATTGTGGGATTTTGAGGCACCCGTAGCCCCTGGTTTAAAGCGGACTCGTCACCGAATCCCTGTACTTGGCCAGCGGGCGGTAGAGGCAAAGTAGCTTGAGCCAATTGGACCTCGAAGCGTGGCGTAGCATTCTTCAAAACTGGCGAAACGCTGTCCACTGACCAGACGGGTCCAGGTGGTGAGGTCGAATTCGCATCCGGTTTTTTTTGTTCGCTTGGCAACACGGCGCGCGAAGTTGACTTTGGCCCGTTGATTCCTAACCATGGTACGGACTGGTCGATCCAATTGCGAACTCCGGGAACGACCCCAATTGCGATAGCGCTTGCACCCAAAAGCAACGCAACGGGTAAACCAATCATCAGTTTTTTTTGAGACATGAGGTTATTCTCTTAGTTACTAGAATTTTGAGTATGATTCCATTTTAGCATCGTGAAGATGCACTTTGGTTTTATTCTCTTAGAACCACACGTTGGCTCTGACCCATTCGACCACTTCGTGGAACCAAACGAATGCAGCGCTACGTTTGCCGCATTTAATGTCCGCAATAACACGAGCGCCTGGATATTTCTTGATACTATTCATTGCTTCCGCATCAGGTTTACATCGCAGTTTGACCACGGCACCATCCTCGGCGTCCAACTCAGCTCGTTGACTAATTCCTTCAGGATACAATTTTCCTGTGTGAGTTACCTTGGGATCGGTCATGAGAATGAATTCCACATCCAAATATCCTCTATCCTTTGCATCTTGCATTGCCAAGTCCAGAAAACGCATGCGTTTTTCTGGCATCATGACTTCAATTTCCCAGTCCCCGTTCGGATCGGAAATCGTCATCAGCAATTGCCCGGTCACTACGGGTCTCGCGTTTAGGACTTTTTCTACATCCCAGGTGGTTACCATTCCATCAATTGGACTGATCCTTAACAGTTTTTGGCTTTTATCTTCGAGAAGCCTTAACTGTTCGTCTTTTGCTTTAACGGTTGTTTCGCTTTCGGCTATGTCTTGCTGAACTTTGTTTCGTTCTGCTTGAGTAAGACCGGGCTTGTTTTGAGAGTCCATAGCGTTGAGCTTGCGTGCCAGAGCCGTAGTGCGATCACCGGAGACGCTACTTATCTGCTGTTCTAGATCTGGATTTTTTAGTTGCAAAAGCGGTGCGTTTGCTTGGACAGAATTACCATGCTTTACGAAGACGCCAGCAACTTCACCATCCACATGTGCGAAGACTTGCCTTTCAACGCTGGGCTTGAATTTGCCGTTTCCCTCCAAGTCAAAATCGACCGGAACAATAAACAAAGCAATCAATGCGACGCCGAGCAGACTAAGAATAGCCGTAGTTTTCGGCAGCGCCGAACCTCGAAACATCCAGGTCAATTTATCCAAGAACCGCCACACGGGCATGAACAGTATTTGGCTATGTGCGAGCGAATTAGACAACGCTCGACATGTATGCTCGTACACCAAGTCGACCCGTCCCTCCAGCACTTGCCGCGAAAGCTGTGTCTCGATTTGCTCGACGATCAAGGCACCGATAATGTCGCGCCGCATGCGAGTCTCGCTGGTTTCACTTCTCGCTGCCAAAACGTCTCCCTCGATTTTGCGTTCCGGCTGGCGGATAGGCAAAACCGTAATCGTCCGTCCATGTGACAGATCGACGTAGTCCTCGATGGCTTCCTCGATTTGTGGGGGCAAGTCTTCCATAGAGCCGTCGTACCACAATGGTTCGCCGCTCCGCACAACCTTGGTTGCCAAAGAGTTCAACGACTGAACGATATTCGACCGATGCTCAATCGAGTCTTGGCCTGAGATGGCAATCACTTTCAACTTTCCACCGTTCAGCATGGCCACGCTGACTCGGTCACACTCAATAAGACGACGACCTTCGTTGACGATCGTATAAGCGGTATCTTTGAGGTCCAAATTATCATGAACAAGACGAGCGAACTGGTCCGACTGTTGCCACATTTCTTGCCGGTTGGAGACTTGCTGAAGCGTGTTTCCTTGAATCCAATCCCCGATCAGCTTCGTCATGTGCTCAAGGAATCGCAGATAACCTCGCTGTGCTTCGGCGGGCGAGTCGGGACGCTGCATGACTTCAAGCAAGCCGACCGGCTGCTTGTTGGAAACCAAAGGGGCCGTAACCAAAAGAAACCTGGTTGGGTTGCCTTCTCCAGACTCCTCGCCAGATCCCGACATGGGTGGAATCAATTCGGCTCGCCCCTGTGAAAACAGGCGAGTCAGGAGCCGACCATGCAACATGGCCTCTTGGTTGTTTGCCTGCAATAAACTCGGATCCATCTGGATCTGATGGGCCAATCGCATACTGCCTTCGTCGTCTACCAGCCATACCGCACCACCGGACGCTGCCAGCGCCGAAATAATTCGCTGCAACACTGCTGGGTAATACTCAGCCGCTTTCGCTTCGGATTTGGAAAGCTCCGTAATCTCGTTGACCAAGGTCCGGATGTGGCGTTTGGTATTCTCTACATTCTCATCCGATGGTCCGGAAGCCATAGCTGGTGATCAATGCGAAACGAGGAACAAAATAATTTAAATGGCCCTAGCCACCCAACAATCGAAAGGTTTGCATGCATTCCATAAGTCGGATTCAGCAAACGAACGGACTAATTGTCAAGGATATGACGTCGAGGACTGACGCAAAAGCTCCAATCCGGATAACTGTGGCTAGTTTAACAAATCCCTCTTCCGATCCATCCGATTATGGCGACTGGGAGAACGGTACGGCTAAGGCAAAATCTGCGAATAGTATGCAGGCCTGGGCTGATGAAAATACTAACCCGACGCGTAAGCGAGGGCTTGAAACTTTCCCTCGCTTACGCGTCGGGTTAGTAGAAAAGCCATTAATCAACTGGAATACGCGATTTTCATCAGCCCAGTGCATTTCTCAGATGCGACAACCCGCCAAAGGTTCCTTGACAGGTCGTCACGCTGTTTTTGGTACTTCATGCACGACAAGCAGATTGTGCGTGTTGTTGATCAGCCCGGTTCCCGTTACATACACAACTCGATCACCTGCCTCGAGCATACCGCGTTGGACGGCCCATTGAGTCACTTCATTAAACAGCGCCTCGGGATTGTCGAGATTCTTGACTTTGTGTGGCATGATGCCCCAAAACAGACACATGCGACGAAGCGTATGATCGGAGTCGCTAACACCAAGCGTCGGAATGTAGTTTCGTTGTTTGGCTTTAACCCATGCCGTGCCACCCGTTCGGCTCGCAACAACGACCAACTTGGCACCAATGGCCTCTGCAATATTCGCGGCGTTGTGTGTCACGGCGGAAGTAATCGGATGCACACGTGAAAAAAAGCGAGTCTTGGCATCTTGCGGTTGAGTCTTGAGCAACTTTTCGGTGCTATGCATGATCCGATTCATCGTATCGACGGTAATGACTGGAAAATCACCGATTGCCGTCTCGCCACTCAGCATACACGCGTCCGCTCCATCCAAAATTGCATTGGCAACGTCGCTCGCTTCGGCTCGCGTGGGTCGCCGATTGTGATGCATGCTTTCCAACATTTGCGTTGCAACGATAACTGGTTTAAGCCGCTCACGGCACACTTGGATGATTCTTTTCTGAGCGACTGGCGTGTCAGCCACATCGATTTCAACACCTAGGTCACCTCGCGCAACCATGACGCCGTCCGCCGCATCGACAATATCCTCCAAGCACTCTAATGCTTCTCTTTTTTCGATTTTGGCAATCACTAACGCTTGAGCGTCCATTGATGCAAGCAGATTTTTAAGTGACGAAACGTCCTGTGCTGAACGAACAAAAGACAAACTGATAAAGTCGACGTCGTTCTTTGCCGCCCATAATGCATTGGATACGTCTTCGGGTCGCATCGAAGAAACCGAAAGTGAAGTGCCGGGCAAATTGATCCCTTGTTTGGACCGAATGGTTCCTCGCACTGAGACTAAACATCGCACGCGATCGCGTTGCTTTTCGACCACCTGCATGGAGATCATACCGTCAGCGAGCATGACAGGATCACCCAATTTTAGCTCGTCCACCAATTTCACATAATTGCTGGTCAGTTCTGTCGGCGACCCTGAGACGTCTCCGCGAACAAAGGTCAATTCGCTACCGACATCGACTTCCAGCGGATCGAGGAGCAGTTTCCCTAACCGGATCTTGGGGCCGGCTAGATCGAGCAGGACTCCGACCGGAAAACCGGTTACCTCTCGCACCCGCTGGATTTTCCCCATCACCCGCGCGAAGTCCGCTTGCGTTCCGTGGGCTGCATTGATTCGGAATATGTCAACCCCGTGAATAACCAGTTCGGCCAGAATCGCTTCGTCCTCGCAAGCGGGGCCAACCGTTGCAACAATCTTGGTGCGAGCTTCGCTCAACGTGTTTCTTGACATTTAAAATCGATATTTTGAAAAGACCATTGGTACCGCGATCCCTTCGCAGGCTTCCGCAGTATTGTCTAGATTTTGGGCCAAATTGGCTATGGCAGTACCGTGATTTGATTTATTGCAGAGAATGGTAAACTGGGGCCGTCAACATCAACCGAGATCGCGATTTGTGAGCAGGATAGCAACATTGCGGATTGATGCGGCCGAATTCGCAACGAAACCATCATAACTTTATTGCACCAATTGGAATTTTTTGAATGGAAAAAGTCGGCCCGTGGACTGGACGTAGGATCGTTGTCTGCGGCGGTACGTCTGGGCTCGGTCTGCAAATAGTTATCGCGGCCGCTCAGCAAAAAGCGAATCTGCTCATTGTCGGTCGCGATACTGCCCGTCTTGAAACAGCAAAAGCGATCGCGATGGACCACGGCGCGATTTCCGCAATTAGCTATTCAATCGACTTGAGTCTAAAAGGTATATCCACCTCGGATGGCAAGGGTGAAGGGGAGGATTTGGTCCGATTGCGTGAATGGCTATCGACACATAACGTCGATTTACTAGTCAACGCGGTCGGTAGATCTGACCGTGGACCGCTAGAACAGTTGAGCGATGCGGACCTAGCCTCGATGTTCAACGACAATTTGATCTGCACTTGGAATATGATTCGCACGATGCTCGAATCGCTCAAACGAGCTCACGGCACCATTGTCAACATTGGGTCATTGGCCGGTCTGGTCTCTGCTCCGGGAATGGGAGGTTACTCTATTTCCAAGTCGGCGTTGACTGCCTTGTCTCGGCAGCTAAGACTTGAACTTGCATGCGACGGCGTGCATGTGCTCCTTGTTTGCCCAGGCCCAATCGCACGCGAGGACAGTGGAACACGCTATCAAAAACTCGCAGCCGAAAGGGGGCTTACGAGCCGATCCGCGACCGAAGCCGGCGGCGGTGTAAAACTAAAACGTATCGATCCGACGATGCTGTGTCAGAAAATCCTCGACGCTGCCCACCGACGCAAAAAAGAACTTGTTACGCCAAGCAAGGCCGCGTGGCTGGCCGCGATCGCGAACGGTTGCCCGAGCTTGGCTGACTGGATCTTAAGAAAATACATCCCCTCTAAAACTTCGCGAAAATTCGAAAGCAGCGAAACATGAACTTACCCAAGGACGCAGCTAAGCTCGATGACGCAAAGTTACTCGAACTGGTTCAATCTGCGCAAAACGCGGCACTGTCTGCCTACAACCCTTACAGTAACTTTGCCGTCGGATGTGCGCTCCTATCGAAAAGCGGGGAAATCTATCGCGGATGCAATATAGAAAATGCATCCTACTCCGTAACCATTTGCGCCGAACGGGTTGCTGCCTCACAAGCAATCCTTCAACGCGACCTCGATTGGGATTCGATCGTTGTTGTCTCACCCCAGCGCGTTACCCCGTGCGGTGTCTGTCGGCAATTTTTACACGAGTTTGCACCTCAACTTCGCGTTTGGTGCGGCTACTTGAACCAGTTAGAACTGATCGGTCCTGTCCCTCTTTTTGAAATGCTGCCAGCCGCCATGACGCTTACTCATAATGCCACCACCTCTCAGTCGTGAATTCCAAAACAGTGACCGCCCCACAGGAACCGATCTCGCAACTCGATGCAGCCTTTGAACGCCATGTGAGTCGGTTCGTAGTTGGTATTGATCTTGGAACGACAAACTGCGCGGTCGCCTTCATGGATACTCTGAGCAGCAAGCCACTGCTTGAGATCTTCCGCGTTGAGCAAATGGTTGATTTTCAAACAAGTCAATTCTCCGATACCCTGCCATCTTTTCATTATGAACTAACCGGCTCTGAATCTTCGCAAGTCAACTCACGATTTCAATTCGCAGAGGGTCAGCATTTGAGCGTTGTCGGAGTCTTTGCACGCCAACGCGGTGTTCAAATGCCTGGCCGATGTATTGCGTCGGCAAAAAGTTGGCTATGCCATCCGCTTGTAGACCGAACCTCCGACTTGCTACCGTGGAATGCTGACGATACAGTGCAATTGCTGTCTCCTGTTCAAGCCAGTCGCCGCTATCTAGAGCATATTCGGCGCATGTGGGACCGTGAGCATCCGGGCGAACCACTTGCGCAACAAGATGTTATCGTGACACTGCCTGCTTCGTTCGACGAAGTTGCGAGGCGACTGACCATCCAAGCGGCAACCGAAGCAGGTTTGCTAAACGTCATTTTGATCGAAGAGCCCCAGGCTGCATTCTACGCTTGGCTGCACCGCAATCAAGACTCATGGATGCAAACCATGCGTCCGGGCCAGAGCATCCTCGTGTACGATATCGGAGGTGGCACCACCGACTTTACACTCATTCGAGTTGTTGAAACAAAACCCTCGACACCATTGCCAATATCCGAGTCGAAGTCCTCAGCGTCTGCCGCCCAAGCAGCAATCGATTTGAGCCGATCCGTGGGCGAATCGTTGCAATCTACCTACGGCCTGCATCGTGTTGCGGTAGGCGAGCATTTGATGTTGGGTGGAGATAATTTGGACCTTGCGTTAGCTCGATCGCTCGAGAAACAATTGCTCGCAGAGGCTCCCGACCAAGATGGCTTGCGACCGAGACAATGGGATGCACTCAAAGCTCAGTGCCGTGCCGCGAAAGAGTCGCTGCTTGGACTGGTGCCGCCTGCTTCCTACAAAATGTCACTACCGGGCAGCGGATCCAAGCTGATTGAAAATGCGAGAACCATTTCGATCGAACTCGAATGGGCAAGGCATTTGTTAGTGGATGGCTTCTTTGGTCGCGTTAACTTACAGGATCGACCGAACAAAGCGGGCGAAGGATTTCAAGAGTTTGGATTGCCATATGCCACCGATCCCAACGCAAACAAACATCTGGCTGCGTTCTTGTGGGAGCATCGCTGGGCGGGTCGTGCGGAGTCCGATCGCGAACAACTGAGCGAATTGCAAGCTGCGAGACCGGATTGGGTTCTCTTCAACGGTGGCGTGCTTGAGTCAACACAGATTCGGCAAGCCATCGTCGATCAAATTTCTGAGTGGTTTCAAGCGGCCGCTCCATCCGATTGCATGCAGCCAACGCGTGGCGATTGGAAACCCAGGTTATTGGAAGGTAACCGCTTGGATTTGGCAGTGGCCCAGGGGGCCGCGTATTTTGGCCAAGTGCGTCGAGGGCAAGGAGTCCGCATCGACGCGAGACTTGCCTGTGCCTATTACCTACTCATCGAGCAGTCGCCAGCGCAAGCCATGTGCGTGATGCCTGCCAACGCGATGCCGTTGGACCGTTTTCGAATGGATGAACATCCCTTTCACTTGATGGTCGGTCAACCTGTGCAATTTCCTTTGCTACGTAGCAGCACCAATCTTATCCACGAAGTTGGCCAAATTGTTCCGGTCGATGACCAATCGATGACCGCCATGCCGCCTATTCGTACTGTTCTGGAAATTGGAAACCGAAAGCAGCAGCAGATTGTTCCTGTCGTGCTCGAATCCGAATTGAGCGAAATCGGAACCCTGTCGATGAATTTAGTTATTGCTCAGCAACCTGAATCCGATGCTTCGCAACAGTTTGATCCCAAGACCAGCTGGAAACTGGAGTTTGACGTTCGCATGTCTTTGTCCAATGATGCGCCGTCCAACGTGAATCAAACTGGAGTTATCGAGACGGCCCAATCGACGGTAGTTCAAGCGGCCTTCGAAGCCATGGAGAACGCATTTGGCGATGTGCCAAACCTATTGCCAAAACACGCTGTAGCGTACCTAGCCGAACGACTCCGCATTGCTAGGCGAGATTGGAGTCCAACGCTATTAAGGGAAATGTGGCGATTCTTGATGGAACATCAGACTTACCGCAAGATCTCTCCCGAACACGAGTCACGATGGCTCAACTTGGTTGGTTGGTGTTTGCGCCCCGGATTTGGTTTAGCGGCAGATGAATGGCGAGTGAATTCAACATGGCGCAGCGTTCACAACAAATTGTTGCACCGAACTACCATGAACGCATCCGAAACGATTGTGTTATGGCGGCGGATTTCGGGCGGCTTCACCCAAGGCCAGCAGAGAGCCCTATTTCAAGATTGCTGGGTCAGGGTTCGCCCGGTACTTGCGGGCGGAACTCAATCGCAATCCTCCAACACGAACGTGGTTATCGAATTAATGCGATTGATCGGTTCTCTAGAATGGCTGACATCCGATGAGAAGACGGTGGTTGCGGACCAAATTTTGCAGTCTTTAAGTAAAAAAAAGCTCGAGGCAGTCCAAGGTCCGTTGCTTTGGACGCTCGGCCGACTCGGTAGTCGCGTGCCTGTATATGCGACCCTTCAGCAAGTGGTCAGCGCGACGCGCGTTCAGACATGGGTAGAAAAATTGTTGAAGTTAGACCAGGCTTGGATCATCAGGAATTCAACCATGGTATCGCTCTGCCTGATGCAGATGACTCGTCGCACCGACGACCGGTACCGCGATATGCAATCGTCAGTGCGGGAACGAGTCGCGGCTCAATTGGTTCAGTTGGGTGCGCCAGCATTGCATGTCGAACTCATTCTCAGAGGTGGAGGTCTAGACCAAGCCAGTGCAGATTCGATTGTCGGAGAGACGCTGCCGCTAGGATTTCGAATATCCAATTCAAGTCAGTGATTTTGTAACCATTCACGGCCTTCGGCCATGCACAATCATTTTCGCGTTAAGAGGACGATAGATCATTCGTCAATGGCATCAACGATCACTTGGGCTATTTCAATCTCGGCTATCTCCCATTTCCTCCCAAGGCTCATCCGGTGTTTCGGGGAGGTCACGCCAGTAGTCGTTCAACCAGGGAGTTAAGGAGTGCTTTTTTGCGTTTGCGGGTGTTGTATCAATCGCAAGGAGTTAATAAGTGCTGGAGCCGATATCGGCACATGGCCTATCCAAGCAAGTCAGCTAACTGACGGTGTCATTCCACCAGACCTATTCCGAGCAGCATGGAACGAATGGTTTGAGGATGGAAAAACGGCCAAGGTCATTGGGTGACTTGCGGAGATGGTCGTCGGACGTTGTTTCACGATGATGGGCACTATACGTTCTGCAACGTTGCGAAAATTGACCGATCGATTTCGCTTGAATCATCCCGAACCTAACCCCGGCGCGGCTATCTCAAGCCCAAGCAGGCTCCACGGCGACCAAAAAAGTTCATCCAAGGGCCTGTATTGCTCGGCTCAATTGATCTGCGAGAAGTCCGTGCAATCTGCGGATGAAAATGAACTTATATCGTGTTCCGCAGATTTCGCAGATGATCGCAGATTTCAGCTAACCGTTCAGGGGTTTTGAATTGGTAGTGTTTGGTTTACTGGAATTGGGTACTGTCAGGCGATGGACAGTAAAGACCGGCAGATTGAAGAGCTGTAAGCACTCGTAGGTGGTGCTCGTTCTCGAAGCTCCTCTGCGGTTTGACTCCCGTCTTGCGAACCTACCCTCCGATCGGTAAATTGGTTCGGGATAAGTGAGCAATACGATTAGGGTGGTAATAACATAATGTCGTCAGCAAGGCAGGATTCGGCTCCGCCATCCGCTTGGCAGCTTTTGGCGTTGCTGACGTTGCTCAATGTTTTCAATTTCATCGATCGACAGTTGATCACCAGCTTACAAATCCCGCTTGGCGAAGATCCTGATCTGCATCTGACGGTCCTCCAGAACCAATTGCTGGCTGGCTATTCTTTTTCGATCGTCTACTCAATCGCTGGATTGGTTTTAGGCATGATGGCCGATCGCACGCATCGTCCTCGATTGATCGCATTGGGGTTACTCATTTGGAGTGGAGCGACGGCGGCGAGTGGTTTGGCTCATAATTTTTCGGAACTTGCATTGGCACGCATTTTTGTCGCATTTGGCGAAGCGACTTTGACGCCTGCGGCCATTGCGATGCTCGCCGATGTTTTTCGTTCACGCCAGCGATCCTTAGCATCCGGCCTCTACTATTTGGGAGTTCCAATTGGGTCGAGTTTCTCGTTCATCATCCCAAATTTGCTTTGGCCTATTCCGTGGATTGGATGGCGAGGCTGTTTCTTTGGCTTGGGTTTGATCGGCCTATCGATGGTCTTGGTGCTGATGTTCATCAAAGACCCACAACGCGGGGCGACGGAATCGCTTGCATTTCAAGGCGCGCAAACCGAAAGGAGATCGTTCCTTTCATCGCTCCTCGAGACTTTGGAGGCCATACGCCGAACGCCAGCCTTGTGGATGACGATGTTGGGCGCGGTGATCATCAACATTGGCGTTGGAGCAACCTGGCTCGATACCAAGTGGCTGTTCGAGGAACGTGGCTTTACCAAGTCTGGTGCTCCAATTTTTATTGGCTGCATGTTACTCGTCGGTGGCTCGGTGGGTAATATTCTGGGAGGCTGGATGGGGGACATGTTTAACAAGCGCCGCAGCGGTGGCCGATTATTGGCGATAGTCGTGTCGCAGATTGCGATCGCACCCTTTGTGATTGCCTATAGGTTTCTTCCTGGAGACTATTTTCTCCTCCTTGGCGTATGCTACGGTATGGGTTCCATTTTGATAACGATCATGTATGGTCCAGTCCTTGCGACAATTCAAGAGTTGAGCCCAGTGCGATTGCGGTCCACGACCGTCGCGCTGCTGATGATCGGATTAAATATCTTCGGCGCTTCGCTCGGTTCCGTCCTCGCAGCCTGGCTGGCTGGTTTTTTGCATAGCTTTACGTGGGGGATTTTCATCACCGCTCAAGCTAGCTTGCTTTCTAGTCCATTTTTTTTACTAGCCTATCGTCGCTACGAGACCGATTTGGCTCGACTTAGCAATTTGCAACTTGGAGAACAAAAAGTATGATGAGAGAAGCCGTTGTCGTCGCCAGTTCCCGTACCCCGCTGGCTAAGTCGTTCCGTGGCTCATTGAATATGACTCGGCCGGACGACCAAGCGGCCCACTGTATCAGGGACCTGCTGCGAAAGACGCCACAGCTTGACCCAGCCGAGATCGAGGACGTGGTCATGGGTTGCGCCGACCCAAATGGTCCGCAGGGAATGAACGTGGCTCGCGTAGCCGCCATTCGCGCTGGGTTGCCAACGAGCGTCGCGGGCATCACTTTGAATCGTTTTTGTTCGTCCGGCTTGCAGGCGATCGCCATGGCCGCTCATGAAATTGTTCATGAAGGGGCTAGCGTTTGTATCGGTGGCGGTGTCGAAAGCATCACGGCCATGTTCAGCCTACAAATTGACCCTAAAAAGTCGATCAATCCGTGGGTCTACGAGCACAAGCCAGGAATCTACATGGTGATGGGAGACACCGCCGAAGTTGTTGCCAAACGATACAAGATCAGCCGTGAAGTTCAGGATGAATATGCATTGTCCAGCCAGCTACGCACAGCGATCGCTCAGCAGTCCGGTTATTTCAGCGAAGAACTCGCACCGATGCAGGTCACCCGAGCACTATTGGATAAGAAAACAGGCGCAGTGGCTGGCCAAGAAGAGCATCGGCTCGAACGAGACGAATGCAATCGTGCCGACACAACGCTGGAGGGGCTTGCTGCGCTCAAACCGTATTTCGACCCGAAAAGCGGACAGGGGAGCGTGACCGCCGGGAATGCATCGCAGATGTCAGATGGTGCTTCGGCAACTTTGCTCATGGAACGCAAGCGAGCCGATGAGCTTGGCATCAAGGCCAAGGTCGCCTTCCGTGGCTTTGCGGTTGCCGGTTGCGAGCCAGATGAAATGGGTATCGGCCCAATCTATGCTGTACCAAAATTGCTCAAACGTCATGGCCTAAAAGTCTCTGACATCGATCTGTGGGAATTGAACGAAGCGTTCGCGGTGCAAGTCATCTATTGCCGCGACTGGCTTGAAATCGATCCGGATAAGTTGAATGTGAATGGTGGCTCGATCGCGATCGGTCATCCTTTCGGTATGACTGGATCGCGATTAGTTGGCACGCTTGCCAACGAAATGGTCCGTCGTAAAAGTCGTTACGGAGTCGTATGCATGTGCATCGGTGGCGGCCAAGGTGCAGCGGGCTTGTTCGAACGATGCGACTGAGTTAATCGGTGGGCGCTAGCCCCGGGCCACAATCCGCTTACTTAAAAATAAATTCAAAATCAATTCAATAAAGGAAAACAACTTGTGAGTGAACTCGTAACACTAACTCGCGATGGTGACATCGGCGTGATCACGGTGAATAATCCTCCCGTCAATGCTCTCAGCCCTGGCGTGCCCGAGGGGATCGAAGCAGCACTCCGAGAATGCTGTGCGGACTGGTCCGTCAAAGCGATCGTCTTGATCGGTGGCGGACGTACTTTTATCGCGGGAGCGGACATCAAGCAGTTTGCCAAACTCGCATCCGGTGCAAAGGGCATTGATGCTGGAATGCGCTCGATGTTCCCATCTCTGGAGGACTGTTCCAAATCGGTCATCGCGGCCATCCATGGGACAGCATTAGGCGGTGGATTGGAAACGGCTTTGTGCTGCCACTATCGAGTGGCGGTTGCGTCGGCTCAAGTAGGGCAACCCGAAGTAAAATTGGGACTGATTCCCGGCGCTGGCGCTACCCAACGATTACCGCGTCTAGCGGGCTTAATCAAGGCAGCCGAAATGTGTGCGATCGGCGATCCTGTGTCGGCTGCCGAAGCTGAGCAAGCAGGTATTTTGGATCGAGTTATCGAGGGCGATCTACTCTCAGGGGCGATCGCTTTCGCTCGTGAAATAGTGGCCCAAGGGGGTCCGCCACGCAAGGCCAGCGATCTTTCTATCCCGCCCTGCGATCCCAATGCGCTGGCGGTGATCCGAGCGACCGTTTCCAAACGAACGCGTGGACTCATGGCGCCACTCAAAGCGATCGAAGCGGTCGAAGCAGCTTCGTTTCCATTTGCCGTAGGCATGCAAAAAGAAGCCGATATTTTCAAGGAGTGTTTGCTCTCGGATCAATCCAAAGCTCTGATCCATGTGTTCTTTGGCGAACGCGCAGTGAACAAGATCCCTGGGATTGGAAAAGAAACATTGACCCTGCCGATCCGACAGGCGGCGGTCGTCGGTGCAGGCACCATGGGTGGCGGTATCGCGATGAACTATGCCAATGCGGGCATCCCGGTATTTCTCAAGGAAGCCACACAAGAAGCACTCGATCACGGGCTTGCAATCATTCGCAAGAACTACGCTGCCACGGTTCAAAAAGGACGAATGACTGCAGTTCAAATGGAGCAGCGAATGGGGTTGATTCAGCCAACATTGACCTACGATCGATTCGCAGAAGCGGACATCGTGGTCGAAGCCATCTTCGAGGGAATGGAACTCAAAAAGCAAGTCTTTGCCGAACTCGACAAGGTCACGCGTCCCGACGCGATTCTCGCTTCGAACACCTCAACACTTGATATCGACGTCATTGCCGCCGCAACCAGTCGCCCACAGCAAGTCATCGGACACCATTTCTTTAGCCCAGCCAATGTCATGCGACTCCTCGAGATCGTCCGTGGAAAAGAATCGAGTCCGACTGTCATCGCAACTTCGATGGCCTTGGCTAAAACACTGAACAAAGTCGGTGTGCTGGTCGGTAACTGTTTCGGTTTCGTTGGCAATCGGATGTTTGAACCGTACCTACGAGAATCGCAATTTTTAGTAGAGGAAGGAGCACGGGTCGAAGAGGTCGATGCAGCGATGGTCGAGTTCGGGATGGCCCTGGGACCATTGGCAGTAGCGGACTTGGCAGGTCTGGATGTCGGATGGCGCATCAAGAATGGAATTCGACATCTCATCCCCCAAGAGCTTCGGCAACCTTTGATCGCAGACCGCCTCTATGAACTAGGCCGCTATGGGCAGAAAACCAAAGCTGGTTGGTATCGCTATCCCGAAGGTAGCCGTGTGGCGATGCCCGATCCAGAGGTGCAACAACTGGTGGAAGAGAGCGCTCGAAATGCAGGCATCGAGCGCCGAGTCATTTCGTCGGAAGAGATTGTCGAGCGGATCGTCTACGCATTGATCAACGAGGGAGCAAAAATTCTCTCGGAAGGCATAGCATTGCGGGCGGTCGATATCGACATCATCTACATTTACGGCTATGGATTTCCAGCCTATCGCGGTGGACCGATGTGGCATGCCGACACGGTTGGAATTAAGAAAGTTCATGAACGGATCTGCGAGTTTGAGCGGCAGCACGGTACGCAATGGTCACCTGCACCGCTATTGACAAGTCTCGCAGAATCCGGCAAGAATTTTTCCGACCTTGATACGGAGCATGCTGCTGCCTCATGAACACACCGCGAGAACAAAATCGACCAGCCAGGGTTAGCATTCACGACGTCCAGCAGCTTCCTCTGACGCATCAAGCGACGATACCCGAAGATTACTTGGATTCGATGGGGCACATGAACGTCATGTGGTATACCCATTTGTTCGCTCACGCGATGGGTGGAATTTTCAAGCGGATCGGAATGAACCGCGATTACTTCGTAAACAACCAAGCTGGTTCGTTTGCCCTGAAGCAGTACGTCGATTATTTGATCGAAGTGAGATTTGGCGAACAAATTTCTATTCATACGCGATTGCTAGGTCGTTCATCCAAACGGGTACACCTGATGCATTTCATGATCAAGGACGGCAGCGATAGCCTCGCCTCGACCTCGGAGGTTCTATTGACGCACATCGATATGCGAATTCGACGGAGCTCCCCTTTTTCCGCCGAGGTTGCCGAGAATATTGATCGATTGCTGGCCGAACACAACGCTCTCCATTGGTCCGCCCCTCTTTCCGGTCCCATCCAACCGTAACGCGAACACTCATTCCTTCCCTAGTAAGGTACTCACCATGAAAATCGCAACGGGAACCACTCTTATCAAGAACGGTCAAGTGATCGATGGCACTGGCCGTGAACCTATTCTAAACGCGGCGGTCGTAATTCGCGAAGGACGTATCGCCTTCGTCGGTCCAATGGCCGATGTGTTTTCGTTGCCACCAGAAACAGAAACCATCGATGCACTTGGTGGCACGATCATGCCCGGGCTGGTCGAGGCGCATTTTCATGCCACGTATTTTAACATCGCGAATCTCGAAGACCTCGATATCAAGTATCCAGTCGAATATGTTTCGATACTTGCCTCGGTGAACTCGAAGCTGGCTCTTGAATGTGGCTATACCGCAGCCCGCTCGGGAGGATGCCTATTCAATGTGGATTTTTGGCTCAGAAAGGCTATCGAGGAGGACTTGATCGCAGGTCCTCGCTTGTCTACGAGTGGGCGCGAGATTTGTTCGGCGGGCGGCCTAATGGACTGGAATCCAGAGTTCCGTAGAATTGGCATGGAGGGGCTCGTCTTCATCATCAACGGCCAGGATGATGCCCGCAAAGCCGTACGAGCGCTTGTCAAGGATGGCGTCGAGTGGGTCAAGACGTATCCTACCGGCGATGCGGCTTCGCCTGACATCAACGACCATCACACGCTCTGTATGACATTCGACGAAATGCAGGCTGTCGTCGCCACCGCACACAACCACAAGCTCAAAGTAACAGGACACTGCCGCGCGACGCAGGGTATCAAGAACGCACTTCGGGCTGGCTACGACTGCATCGAACACGGCACTTTTATGGACGACGAAGCTTTGGAGTTATTGTTGGAACGCGACGTGCCGTGCGTTCCGGCACTCTATTTCGAAAAGGCGAGCATCGAGCGCGGGCCGGAGTTTGGGTTGCCTCAAAGGGTCATTGACGGACATCAAGAGACGCTCGACGGTGGTATCTCGAGCGCGCGTCGCATCCTTAGGGCCGGTGGGCGACTCGGTATGGGCGGTGACTATGGCTTTGGCTGGAATCCGCACGGAGATTACGCCCGCGAACTCACCTTCTTCGTAAAGGACGTGGGGCTCACGCCATTGGAGGTCATTACCTGCGCCACACAAACCGGCGCGGAAATAATGGGTCGTGGTGATGAGTTTGGTACCTTGGAGAATGGCAAACTTGCCGACGTGCT
>CAMDKL010000104.1 GCA_945900945.1 Pirellula staleyi DSM 6068 | reverse complement strand
CCAAAACTTCCTCCTCCGTATCTGCCTGTATTTGCTGCAGCAGAACAGTCAGCGGCATGACGATTGGGTCTGGATTGCCGATCATACGTACTCAGTCGGCACGGTCAAAGTCTTTGCTATTCTGGGCATCAGGCGGTCGCATTTTGTTTTGCTCCAGGGGCCTGTGCAGCATCAGGATTTGGTGGTTCTAGCGATGCTTTCAGTCGAGAGCTCCAATGGCTTGGTGGTGGAACAGCAGTTTGAGGATTTGGCTGCAAAAGTCGGCAATCCATTGGCAATTCTCAGCGATGCTGGGTCGGATCTGCACAAGGGAACTAAGTTGTTTCAGGACAAGCATGCCAACGTGATTCCGCTCTACGACATTGTTCATATGACGTCACGGAAGATCGAAAAAATCATGAATGCTGACGAACGTTGGGACAAATTCCGCAAAGACTGCTGCACATGTGCCAACGCGGTTCGGCAATCCAAGCTGGCACATTTGAAACCGCCGCGTCCGCGAGCGAAAGCACGCTACATGAACATCGACCACGAAGTCCGGTGGGGTGCTCGGGCGCTTCAGGTTCTCGATCGCGTGCGGTTAGGCCAGTTGAACCCTCGACAGAAGGAGCGATTGCCGTTGGAACAAGTAGAAGCGAAGTTGAGTTGGCTGGACAACTATCGCGATAGCATTAAGCGTTGGGAGTGCCTCTCGCTTACGGGTCGGCAAGTGATAAGCGAAGTACGTCGACAGGGCTATGGCACGACCACAGTTGCAGCCGTTGAACGAATCGCTCAGGCAACTAACGACCCTGCGTGCCTCGCGTTTGTCGAGGATATCGCTGCAACCGTCAAACCCATGTGCGAAGATGCCAGCCAACACGGTCGGCTTCCGTCCAGCAGCGAAGTGCTGGAATCCCTATTTGGCAAAGGGAAGCGGTTACTTAGCGGGTCCAACACCGGAACGACAAACAGTTTGACTCGCCAACTGTTAGCGATGGTTGCATGCACAGTTGCCATCACTCCAACGTTGGTGCGTGCCGCGCTGGCCAACTGTTCGATCGCGGATATACTCAAGTGGTCCAAAGCAAACTTTGGCCAAGGTCTCCACTACAATCGACGCCTTGATTTAACTCCAACTCCAGAGGAACAAAAGTTGCGCAAACACATTCCCACTGCAATACCAGTTTTTTAACACCCCAGGATTGTCCTACTTGTCGGCAAAGGAGAGAACACTACCAAGCCGTTGGGCTCGTGGTGTTTTGCTTCACCATTGTTTCCTTTGGAATTCTAGCGCCAATTACTTTACCGCTGACACAACCTGAGAAACGAACATAGATTTACAGGATGATCGTCGGTTGTGCATTCGAAGTCATTAGGCTGCAAAGGCGATCGCTCCCGAGCACCAGGCCAAGATTATTAAGCATCGAGCGAAAAATTACTGTCGATTCTTCATTGTGGCATAGGCTCGATCTCGGCTTGGAGGCCGAGATCGGTAAAACATGCAACAGCCTATTCTTTGCCAGCGGTTATTCCGGGCCAGTCGTCCGTTCGGAAGGGAGTTAGAGGCAGACCGTTGTCGGCAAACATATTGCAGATAGGGTTCTGTGCCCAAGCGTAGCGAACCGACACGGGATTGGGCACAGTCACCGCGGAGACTTGAATGCGGCCATCCTCTAGGATTTTCGCTTCGGCGTTGACGAATTTTTTATCTTCGCCCGCGATGGTAAAACCAACTGGATAATTAACATCGAAAGGTCGCCAAGCTTTTCCTCGGTTCGCAAACTTGACAACGATTCCATTTCCCAATTTTTCCATCGATTCATAACGTGGGCTTTGGAACTCGATCGGTTGGTTGTACTGTTTGGCCAGCGCCCATCGAGCAAGCCGCATTCCGACGTCGACTTTGTTCCTTGGATGAATGTCCTTGCCTTCGCCTATGTCGATAATAACGGCTTGACCGCTATTGGGGAGTTTGTCCATCGACATGGTTTGGGCTTCGCGAAGCTCGGACCAATCGCTATCGCCTGGTTCGGAGCGTTCGGCCTGGAAGTCAGCTAGCTGAACCCAATAGAATGGGAAATCTCCCTCTCCCCATTCCTTGCGCCAGTTGGTGATCATTTGAGGGAACAGTTCGCGATATTGATACGCGCGTCCCGCATTCGATTCTCCTTGATACCAAATAGCGCCTTGGATACCGTAACCGATATGCGACTTGAGAACGCCGTTGTAGATGTTGGCTGGACGTGCATTGCCTCGCATTTGGCCTTGAAGATTGGCCATCTCCTTGTTCTCAGCCTCCGTTCGTTCTTGTTTGGCTCCGAGAGCAGCGAATCGCTCCTCCATGCCGGTCCATCGCTTGAGTAGTCCTTCGAATTTAGGATTGGCTTGGAGCACATCGCGGTTGACCCAGGCCTCACACGAGGATCCCCCCCATGCGTTATTGATCATGCCGATCGGCACGTTCGTGGTTTGATGAATTTGACGTGCAAAGAAATAACCTACAGCGGAAAAGTTACCTACGGTGGCAGGTGAGCAGACCATCCATTTCCTATCGTCGTGGCTCCAAACGGGTTCCTGAGTTCCCACTTGCGGGAAGTTGATCATTCGAATGTTGGGGAAATTTGCGGAAAGTTTTTCTATGTCTGCGTTGTTTGACGCAGCTACCGTCCATTGCATATTAGATTGACCAGAGCATATCCATACCTCACCCACCAACACGTCGGTTAGCTCGACTACGCTTGAACCGGCAACACGAAGTTTGTGAGGACCGCCGACGGGTAACGGAGGCAATTTGGCTGACCAATTGCCCTTGTCGTTGGCATTCGTTTCTAAAGACTTGTCAGCGATCGAGATCGCGACCTTTTCGCCTGCCTTGGCTGTTCCCCAAATTTTGTTCTCTTGACCTTGCTGCAACACCATATGGTCAGAAAACACATTCGGGAGTTTGATATCCGCATGGCAGATGGGCGCTACGCTCGAACACAACGTCAGGGCGCAAACGGCGGCCGAACGAAGCGACCATTGAAACAAAGACACGTTCATACTCGGTGGGTCCTATTGGTGGAGAGAAATGGTGTGAGGTCTCAACTAAGCGAGACCCAAAAGGTGAGCGATTTGAATCCAAAACGAATGGTGAACCAAGGCTACGATGATGAAACAAGCGTTCAAAACGAGTGCTTGGTTTGCGAGTGACCAGTGCGAGAGGGGGGGACGGTAGATTCCGTAGGCTGATCGCACCATCCCGTAGACGACCAAACTAATCATAAGAATAGTCACTTCGCTCTGCCAGCCAAGTACCGTACCGACTAAAAAGCATTGAAGCGTCCAATGTCGCCCAACAATTGCACCGAAATGCCTCGCAAAGGCAAAGGAGGAAATCCATCCCAACGCCCCACCGACAAGTCCGCCAAGGAGCATGGATAATGCAGGGTTCGCGAATGGGCTTCTATTGGAAAATCCAAACTTGGAAAAGGGTTGATACCAAGCGACAAGATCCAGAGAGGGTTGAACGATTTTGGCGGAAGCCAAGCCGAATCCAATCAAGGCTAAATAAAAGAGGGGAAACGGTTTCTTTCCAACGTTGGCCGTGGCAAGCATGATCAGGACACCAAACATTGTGGCGTGAACCGCATAGATACCGATCAATAACCATTCTGGATCAAGCACTATATTGACTAAACCAGTTCTTTTAGCCAATGACCAATGCGGCAAATTGGCGCCACCGCGAACGAGCTGCCAAAGTGCAAGCCACAGGAAGACGACGCCTACAGCAATTTCAATCAATAGATACCGAGGAGCAATCGGCAGTCGACAAGTGCGGCATTTGCCTTGCAGGTAAATCCAGCCGAAGATGGGCGTATTGTCAATAAAACTTAGTCGCGTATCGCAAAACGGACACTTCGAGCCGCCAAAAACGATGGTTCGACCCTCTGGCACACGCCATGCAACTACGTTGAGAAAACTGCCTATGCTGGCCCCGAAATAGAAAAACCATCCGACAAACAAGAACTCGCACGTCCTCAGCAGGACCCGATTAGCCCACTTCATCTCAAGCTGCGGTGGCAAAATCTTCTTCTTCGGATACGCCAAATTGAAAAAACTTGCTTCGATAAATGGAATCGCGAAAACATAGATCACATAAGCAACAAAAAAACTGACGCACAAGGACACCAACATCCAGTTGGTTCGAGAGCGTCTCTTTCTAGGAGGTGCTATCTCGCTCAAAAGGACGCCCGTCGCTTCTGGATCTTATTGAGTAGATCTTTGAGCGGGTCGGTCTCAGGAGCGGCATTTGTCTTCTGAAAATCGCGAGGGCTGAGCCGACGAACAGCGCCAGGGTTTTGTGAATCGTCCGCGACCCGATACGCGTCAATCTCTGCGCCGTCTGGCAGCTCGGCACCTGGTGTGACAAGAAAAAAACCAAGGCTGCGGGGCTGGTAATTGATGTCTTCGATTGGATTGGGACTGGTCCCCGTTCGATCGATTGCGATCGATTGCAAAAATTCCTCATAGACACTCATGTCGTACAATACCGTTGGAGGAATGGGCGTATTGAATTCGCGCTGATTCCAATTGCCGAAAGCGTCCATCGTTTCAACCGTCGCAACGATGGTTCCACCTGGATCTCGATCCAACTGAATTCGTTCGCTGCCTCTAGATGGAATGCGTAGTTTTTGCATCGTTTGGGTATGTCTTCGATCGGCGACTAGCACGAGCAGAGTCTCGCTGTGGGAGTTAGTAATTTTGGCATAAACGGGACGCAAAGGTGGGTTGGGTACAATTTGATGTTGGACTGTACGGAATTGTGGCTGCGGCAATACAAAGATCGGCTTTTGAGGCCACCATACTTGCCAGGGATCATAGTTGATGATCTGCAAAGACAGTCCTTGATTCGGAATGCACGTTAAACCCATGCCAGGATACAAGACACTTTCGAAGCAATATCCCGCGTTGCCTTGAATGGTTTGAATTCTCCACAATTGATCTGCCCCTTGGCTGATTGGGAGCAGAGAAATGGGAAAAGGAGAGTTTGATCTCCCAAACGCACCCCCACCGAAAGCACCACTTCGTTGATTGCGTCTACTGCTGTAGCGTCCAAGGCCGTCAGGGGCGTTTCCAAGCCCGATAGCCAGCCATTCGTTTTGATGTCGTTGCTGCAACCGTACGATGTTGTCTGAGACAGGCGCGATGTACCAAGCAGATTCTGCCCCTGACGCTCGATTGGCAAAATCAAATTGATTGCCGTTTCGCATCCCCAGGAACTGCCGGTCGCTAGTAGTTCCTACCGACAGATGCATGGCCGTCATGCTTGGCAGATTTTGCAAGCTACCGATATGGCCATTGGATGTGGTCCCCGAAGTCTGCAGGTCCTGTGCGATACAACGAGAACGCCAATGAACCGTGAGCAGAGTCAACAATAAAAACGTACAGGCCTTTGCGTGAAAGTTAAGGCAACGATTTGCGATGAACATACCGTTAATCAACATGGTCCATACTCCATTAAGGAATGGGTTATCCCAATTTCATTATCAAGGATTCGAACGCTAGCCTAGATCGATGATCGTTGCTGTGGCTGCCCTTTAATTTGAGTTCGAGATCGACGAGCCAAGTGATCATTTCTTTAGCGCGCGGTCGGCCGATTCGCTTTAGCCGCGACTCAGCCTTGGCTACATCGAATCGATTGAACCCAACTCGCTCCAAAGCGACCGATAATGCCATTTTACTTTCAACACGTTCGGATTGCTCAATTAGTTTAGCAGCCAATCCATAACGTCGCAGTGACCAAGAGACTTGGGCCATCAAGCCGACCGCATTTTGCCCGGCAGTTAGCAGTTTATCAAGCTGTTCGATTGCGGTAGCGATTTGCCCGTCAGCCATTGCATCCGACAATTCCCAAGCGGTTTGGGTTCTCCAACCGCCGACCAATTCCGAGACACGTTTGTCTGGCACTTTTCGGTTGCTGTCCGCAAATAATGCGAGTTTGGCAATTTCGCAATCAATGAGTCCACAAACACCTCCGATGCGATCGACAATGAGAGCGCTTTGCTTTTCTGTTAGGGACAAAGCATGTTTGGTATTTGCCCAAGCGACCACCCATTTTTGAATAGCTTTTTCATCAAGAGGATTTCCCCAGGAGGATTTTTGTGGCGGCGTGCATCTGACGAGCTTTCCCTTTTTGGAAATCAGTTTGTAAAGCGTTGTATTGGCGGCAAGGGTTTGAAGCTCCAAGATGAGGCACGTGTCGACGACTGCTTGGTCCGTCCAACGTTCCAGTTGCTCGCGGCACTTGCTAACCAATTTGTCTCCGTTCCGCACAATTGCGACTTTGGTTCCGCTATCGTCAAAAAGAGACCGTGTTGCAAGCTCGTCATGAACATCTCGCCACGGATCCGTCTCACCGTCGAAAGAACGGATCGTTTCGGAATCGATTCCGGATCCAGCAGTCAAATGGTTGATCGCAGTTCGACGAAGGAAATCGTCGGAACCGAAACATGCGACGAGCGTTGGCAAGGGCAATGCAATTGCAGATTCCAGAAAGTCGAATGCTGGATCGAATGGAGTCGGTTTTTCCGCTGCCGTCTTTGTTGCCATGTTTTGCTTGTTCCAATGCCCTCGTTTTACCAACCCACCCGACTATGGTCTATCACTCATGACCTCAATTTGCAACGAACAATTAAGGATTTCATCTTGTTAGGAAAAATCCGACGGCTCGGTTTCCCCATTCGCCTCGGCTTCGATACAATTTGGAATCCGATTGAATTTTGACCGTTCTCTATTTTTGTCCATTCCGTCAGCACAAGTTTCGAGCCATGTCCAACACAAAAGTCCGCGGAACTGTCCATGTTATCGAAGACACCAAGTCATTCGGCCAGAAAGGTTTTCGAAAACGACTTGTTGTTCTCGAGCAGCAAAATGGTCGTTTTGCGAATTATGTCCCGCTGGAATTTACCAACGATGCATGCGATGCGGTCGACGAATTGAAGCTTGGCGACGAGGTCGACGTGACATATCGGTTGAGCGGTCGCAAGTGGCAAAAAGATCCCACCAGCGAAGTTAAATATTTCCTGAGTGCCGAAGCGATGGGTTTCAACAAGGTTGGAGCGGGAAAAGCGGGTCAGAGTGACGATGACCTAAACGACGTATTTTCGCAAGCCGCAGCCGACGATGAAGGGGATGCGCCGTTCTAGGTTGCTAGGCGTCCATAAGTCAATCACGTCGCGCTCTTGCTGCGGCTGTTCGGCTGAAGGCACTCTAGCACTCGTTGTGCATGTATTGTTATGTCGATTTCTTCAAGTATCCGTTCGGAAACTCCCGACAATTTAGGGTTGTCTACGATAGCTTGGACAAGCTTTGCGGAAAGATCGTCTAGCGAATCCGCTTGGAACAACGTACCCAAGCAACGGCCTCTGTCAATCATTTGCATGCGTCGATGCAATTCCGGGAACGCTCCGTGGTCCGGTTGAACATAGGGCGTGCCGGCTGCGATCGCTTCCAAAAGGAACAGCCCCTTCGGTTCGGTGTACGTCGTTGGTACGCAAAACAAATTGATTGAACTGAGAAACTTGGCTTTCTCGATGCGATCGATGCTGCCGAGATATTCCCAGCGGTCGCCAAGTCCCGACCGATTCAGTTTAGCTTTTTGCTCGTTCCAGAATTCAGCGTGCTGGGGACCCATCCAACCGGCCAATTTCAACTTGACGTGCTTTGCTTCGGGCCGGTTGGCAATTGCAATAAAAGCATCTACCAATCGATGCAATCCTTTTTCAGGTGCCATGCGGGCTAGGTAACCAATCGTGAAAGTCTCAGGCGAAGGTTTCGGCCGGCCTCTGTTTCGAAAATCAGTTACGTCGATTCCCAGTGGGACCACATGGATCCTGCTGGTTGGTATTTGCAACAACGAGGCCATCCGGTCTGCGTAGTCATCCGAATGGATCAAAAAGCCGTCAATATAGGGAACCAAGCCTTGCATCAGTTCGATAGCTCTCTTTCGAAAATTGGCAGGCAACGAATCTAGAAAAATGTCGTCTCCTTGGAGAGTGACAAAGACGCGAGTCGTGCCTATGCGTTTCACTTCGGGAATGCCACCGCCGAGCAATAGGTTAGTAAATATCATCACGTCCGGCTCGATATCGCAAGAAAGCCAATCGAGTAATCTTTGAAACTCTTTGCGCTGGCGGCCTTGGGCACCACGCAGCATTGAGATCGTCAACGCCCCGAGCAAAGCGGGCGATGTCTTGCCCGCATTCTTGGTAAGGGGATTGATGAGCCAGGATTGATTGAGAACGCTATCGAGCCATCGCGGCATGTAGGCTAACCACGGCATTTTCTGTTGTAAGTAGACATTGACACCGCCCATGAAAATTCGATCGATGCTAACATCTTCGTCGTCCGTGCGGATTGGGGTATATGCAGGAATTAGGATGCAATCGTGGCCCAGACGAATGAGTGATTTAGCGAGCGCGTTGTCGTGCAAACAGGAGCCGCAAATCATTCCAGCGGCTCCGGCGGTAAGATAAGCGATTTTCATGGTTGGCTCGTCCGATGTTTGAAAAACCACAAGGCAGGAAGACTTTAGCGACTGCTTAGAAATTACGGGCTCGTACTGGGGGGATGGGTAGTCTATCCGATCACTAATTTAGCATGCACCGCATGACCGATGTAAACGAAAAATTTGACGTAAACTCTTATCAGCCATCATTTTTCAAAAAATAGGATGGCATGCTCAAGGGCATTTCATCAATTGGCCGATACCTTCCGTCAACGACGCATCTTACCTTGGTTGTACGTGCAGCCGAGAGTGAAAGATGTGATCCAATGAATTGCCGGTGACCCAGAACTGATCGAGTAACAGGAATACTCGACCGGCAACTATTGTGTTGTGACGAAGGGCTGAGGGGTCTTTCGAAACACGACGAAAAACGGGGAAGTGATAGCCTTACATGGAGGCTATCATTTTTGAAACGAGGCTAACGAAGTCAAAGGCGGTGAGTGAAAGCTTATCGCACAATGCCACGCCAGTAGAGGGCGATTTCGGCGGCGACTTCGTGCGCCGAAACCGGTCTCAACTCAACCGTTCAAGTCGACTTGTGCACCATAGTCAGTGACAATATAAACGTAGGGAGATTTGGCTCGATGAAAATGAACATTCTAGTAGGGTCGATTGTACTGAGCGCTAGCCTATGTGGCCAAAGCTTTGGTGGCGACCTTTTGACCCGTTTACTTGGTGGTCATGGTTGCGGAGCATCTAGCTCGTGCTGTGATACATCCGTTTGTGATCCATCCTGTGGAGCCGAAATGGCTGCACCTCATGGATCCGGTTGTGGCGCTGGTCCAAGCTGTGGAGCCGAAATGGCTGCACCTTGCGGATCAGGTTGCGGTGCAGCTCCAAGCTGTGGCGCAGAAATTGCATCGTGCAATTCGTGTTGTGCACCTCGCAAGCCAATCCTTTCAGCACTCAAAGCCAAGCTTTCCGCTTTGAAGAGCAGGACTTCTTGCAAATCAGCTTGTGCACCAAGCTGTGGCGCTGAGTCTTGCGATCCATGCGGAGCACCAGCATGTGGCGCAAGCCCAAGCTGCGGCGCTGAAATAGCTGCCTGCGATCCTTGCGGAGCTCCATCTTGCGATAGCGGATTTGGCAACAGGCTTGGAAAGCGCGGTTTACTCGCTAAGATTTTCAAGTGCAAAAGCAACAGTTGCTGCAATGCAGCTGTAAGCTGCGATTCGTGTGAACCTTCGGGTTGCACCTCGTGCGGCGGTGCAGCACCAGCGGCTGCTCCAGCGGCTGCGCCAGCACCCGTGGTTGATCCACATGCATACATGAACACCAAGCGTCATGTCATTCAAGCAAGCAGTACCCGAATTCGATAACTTCGAATTTCGGACAGCTTGTCGTAAGACATGAACTAATAAAAATCGGCTCGTCACAAATTGTGGCGGGCCGATTTTTTTTGTTGGTAGACGAAAGTGTATGTACTGACAGCGACAATTCAAACCGTTCGGTTAAACGTCGATCCACAGTTTCCAAGGTTCATTTGCACTCTTGTTCAACTCCTGTTGCGGAAGCAATCGAAGCGGCTCCGAGCGAATGCGTTGCAAAGCCAATTCGTTGATTTCATGGATGAGTGCTGGATGCTCTTGCAAGTAATGTTCGAGTTCTGTTCGCAATGGTTCAGGCCCTTTCAAACCAGGGTGGCCTTTTCCGGTCGAGGAAATCGAGAGGCTCTCAGTATTGACTGAATCCGCGGGCATTCCGTAACGAGCGCGGGCCTCCGCCACGACCCTGATAAAGAGTACTACGAAGCGACTGGACTCGATCAGCCCAATTCCCTTTTCGCTACTTGCTCGTTGATTCTGAGCTTGCTCGATCTGTACCAAGCGGCCATTGTCCGGAGCTGACGGGTTTGTCAGCAGAAGTTCGCCAAAGAAATGGCTGGCCGAGGTCACTGCTAAGCTGGCGACTTGCTTTACCGACTGGCTGGCTGGAATCGCTCAGACGACCAACCACGATATAGGTAGATTCATTCAATACCTCAATCGATTTTTTAGATTCCATCACTCACGTAACCATTGGTTTGAATGCGAAAACCAGACCTCGAGAAGTGAATCGGCAAATTGGCACCTATGCGATGAGTTTTTCTGCTAGGAAAACTTTACCTTCCCGTTTTTTAAAAACCGTGGTCCGCAATTCACTTTTGGGATGAAGAATTGGCTAGCATTCCTTGATGGAGAAAAATCGGATTCGTGCTGCTTTTGACTGAATAGACCTTGCCGTTTGTTCCGATTAAACACTTTATGCCTAGGGGGAAGAGGTACATGTGCGATGGGGCTACTGCTGTGCCTAGCAGTAGCTCCTAGCACCTGTTTTTTGACGTATCTGGCACACCATTCCCCAAACTTTATGAACATTCACCCAACCCAACTTTCGACACCGAAAGTACCTCTTCGGGGGCGGGTATGCTTCCTTGAATAGCTGTTGTCATTTTCGCTTGTCTATCCGGATGCAGTTTCATTTCGGACATTGAGCCCAAGCCGCAGCACCACAATCCGTTTCCGCAGATTAGCAAGATCTCAATTCTTCCGTTTCGCAATCAAAGCCAAGAAGCGACCCTGAGCGACGCGCGCGTATCCTTGGCTTATTACAATGAATTGCGGGCGATTCGTGGTTTCGAAGTCATTCCTTGCGGCGTTGTGGAAAATCAACTTGCCTACTTCGAAACACAAGTGCTTCGTCACACCATCATGACGCCGGTCGATTTTCAGCAGTTTGCAAACTCCCGAGGAGGCTGATCCGGCTTTTTTCATGCCAATCGACAGCGAGCAAACTCAAGACAATGAAAATGCGAGTATGCCAGCTAATTGGCCCGATCCACAGGGCGTCATTCCTAAGCAGCCGACCCCTCAGCCTCCCGAAATGAAGGCTCAATACGAGCCGATCGTTTCACATATGCGCACTTATAACGGAAATGACGAAGATTTCACGCATGCACTTGGGGAGTTCTTTTACTTTCGTGACGACGCTCGATTTGGAGGCTGGCAAGCGTATCTCCAACGCAGCGAAGACTTTATAAGATTCTGTTGTCACCAACACATTGTCGAAACCCTCGAATCTCGCGGAGGATCACTGGAAAGTCGAATGATCCTCAGATGGCCGATTGGTCGATACAAACGTCGACTGCCCAAGGCACGGGCAGACAGGTTTAAGATCCAGGCACGGAGGTTGGTGGGATGAATAGCGAAATCAATGTGGTCGCACTTGTTCGCGGCGAAGAGCAATACATTTTCATGTTTGATGAAGCCAACCGCACCGAGACATTGCGAATATTGGGTCGTTACGCTGCCGACCCCGAGCTTTCATTCACGTGGTACGACGCTGCTGTAATTAGCCAAAAAGTCCGAGAGATGCTGCCCGCAAAGTCCACCCAGTCAGCACCTACATCCAATTTAACAGCGCATCAAAACAAGCAGTTTCAAGTTGGAACAAGTGCGAAGATCATTAAGGCCACGCCGCGATTTAAATTGTCGTAAACTGCTTCTGGATAAATCTTGGACTTAGTGCGTTGTATCGATCGCCTCGCTATAGCACTCGCCCGTTACGCATATTGCAATGCGGTCGAGACATTCAATCGCGCAGCGCGTTCGGCTGGGACCATGGAGGCGACGACCACCACCATAAGCTCAAACAGTGGAGCCCCAATAAGTAACCAAGGGTAGATTTTAAATTGGACGGCATGGCCTGTGACAGGCATCGTTGTTAAGTTGATAACGAAGTGAATCCAAAGCCCCGTCAAAACACCAGGCACAATTCCAATAAGCCCCATTATTAACGCTTGGGCCAAAATCATTTTGCGAATCTGCGAGCGAGTCATGGCGACTACCCGCAGCATGCCGATCTCTCGCGTCTGCTCCAGTATGTTCATCGCCAACGTGTTGATCAACCCAAATGCAGCGATCACAGAGCCAAGCGCAAGTACTGCCCACAATCCACCCACCACGCCATTGAGCGTTCCCCGGATCACCCTAACCAGATCCACATACGACTGAAACATCATGCCTGACTCATTGCACAGTGTTCTCAGTTGTTGCTCAACGAGTGCGAGATCGTTAGGATTCGCTTTCACTATGATGACGTCCGTTCCCTCCACACTCAACAGATTCTTTGCATACTCCGATTCTAAATACAACGTCAATCCACCAGCAATGTATTCGTTGGTGACACCGACAATACGTAGTGTTGTGGAACCCTCATTGGTCTCTAGCGGAAGCGTATCGCCAACGTGCAAGTTCAATCGCTGCGATAGCACTGAGCCCAAGACCACGTCGCCATTTCGAACTCCTTTCATAACCTCGGATTCCGTTCCCTCGGTCAAATCGAAGTAGTCTTGTGTGTTCGAATTGAATTTGCGAACCACGACGATGACCGAACTTTCATTGCTGCGGGCGCGAACAAACCTCAGCGAATCCACCAACGCAACGCCTGGCATAGCGGCCACTTTCTCGGTAAGTCCAGCCGGCATGTCGGCAGATTGACCACTGTTCATATCAGGCATCGCAGCTCGCACAAAAAAGTCGCCGACTATCGATCGCGAATACCAACTCTCTACATTACCGATGTTGTCCAGAATCGTGCTCGCCATTCCTAGACCAGTCCCCATCGCAATGAATACAATACCAATCGTAAGCGAAGATCGGCCTCGGTGCCGGAGGATTTGGCGACGGGCAAGCATGCCTTCGGTCTTTAAAAAGAAACGGAGCAACCGAGCTACCCATGCGGTCAAGTCACCGATCAAGGCTGGAAGCAAAAAGACCATTCCAACCTTCATAAGTATTGTTCCCAAGACAACATGGCTCAAATCGATCAGGCGAAGGACGGCTAGTGCCTGAATCGCAAGCCCAAAGACCATTAGAGATCCGCCAAAACCCAGCCAACCAGCACGCGAAGTGCTAAATTCCCCTTGGGCGACCACTCGCATGGCCTCTGACGGCGATAGCCTCGATGCCCGGAGCGCTGGAAAGAAAGCCCCCAGCAGCGCCACGGCCAAGCCACAAACGACGGCGATCACGTAAGGCCAAATGGACCATGGACTGGGTGGAATCTCGATTTGCAGTAGTTTTGAAGTCGAGTTACGCAAAACGGCTGCGCCTAGATGACCCACCAAGCAGCCTAAAAACGTTCCGATCAGACCAAGCCACAACCCTTCGCGAACGATCATCCAGAGCAACTGTTTGCGAGTGGCACCCATCGACCGCAAGATACCCAACTGGCGGCGTCGCTCCCCAACGTTCATTTGAAACGTGTTGTAAATAATGAACGCAGAAATGAGCAATGCAAACATAGTGGCGAGACGAAGTCCCTGCTGCATCGCCACGGTACTTTCATCGGCAACTTGGCTGCGCAACGTGGGTTGGCGAACACGCAACCCGGACGGGAGCAATGCTTTGACTGCCTCGGTGACCACCTCAATCTTTGCATCTTTGTTAAGCACAAGCTGGACCGCATCCAGCTTGCCTGACGATTCCGTCCAACGTTGCACCGTTCGAAGGTGGGCGACAATTAACCCGGATTGAATTCCCGCACTGGCATCATTCGGCTTAACCAACCCAACGACCTTGGCCGTTCGGACCCAACTCTTTGTTAAAAAATCAACCGAGCTTCCGACCGATACGTTTGCAGACTCCGCAAAGCTTGCATCCATCAGGACAGAAGCGGCATCCGAACTGGCATCATCTAGTTCGGTGCCAGCAATCAAGGTGTAACTTCGCACTTGCCGGTCCAACTCCGGAACCACACCGAGAAGTTGAACACGATAGCGACCAGAGACATTGCCTCCAATCTTCTTGTCGGATTGCGGCGAAAACTCGTCAGTTGCTGCGGGCGAGCCGCTCTCCTGAAAACGCTTCACCGTCATATTGCTATAGCGCCTCAAAACAGGTGAGGCGATCTTGACCCCAGGTAACTTGGCGACAGGCTCCAGCGGTTTGCCATCGAACGAAGCGCCACCGACAGCTTCGATTTCAAGAGACGCGTTTCCGGTCACCGCGCGAACCATCGCAATCTGCGCAAGTTGTGCGGAATCGGATGCCAGATAGGTCGCAACGATAGCGGAGACGCCTATGACAATGCTCAGCAGTGTTAGCAGACTTCGAGCTGGTCGACTGCAGATTTCTCGAATGGAAAGTCTTCTCAACGGCATTAGCGATTCCCCTCCGAGAGAATCGCTGGACCGCTGGCGAGTGGCGAAGTTGTTTTAGGAAACTGCCCCGACCCATCATTGAAAGCTTGCGAATTGGCCGCGAAATCTTCCTGCTGAATATCCCGTTCAATGTTGCCATCTCGAATCATAAGCAGTCGAAAAGCAGCGCGCGCAACGTTTGCATCATGCGTCACCATGACAATGGTCTGTTTGGACTCCGTCGCAAGGTCGCGGAGCAGTTGCGTGACGCGACCGCTTTGCCGCGAATCGAGGTTCCCAGTTGGCTCGTCAGCAAGCAGGATCGCAGGCTTGATCGCCAGAGCGCGAGCCACGGCAACGCGTTGCTGCTCACCACCTGATAATTTCGCTGGAATGTGGTCGGCGCGGTGAAGTAGTTCAACCCGTTCTAATGCTTCGGCAGCCCTAACTTTGGCCGTTTTTCGATCGACTCCATCCAGTTCCAAGGGAAGCGAGACATTTTCGAGCGCCGACAAAGTTGGGATGAGATTGAACGCTTGAAACACAAAACCGATTTTGCGACGACGCATGATCGTTCGCTGGTCATCGCTGAGGTTTGCGATATCCACGCCATCGAGAATCACCTGACCACTTGTCGGGGGTTCAATTCCGCCGATGATACTCATAAGTGTACTTTTGCCAGAACCAGAAGGGCCCATCACCGCCACAAATTCGCCACTTTCAATCGTTAGATCGACGCCCCTTAAAACTTCAATCGCGACATCGCCGGTGCCGAACTGCTTAAATAGTTTGCGAGTTGTAATAATCGGCATTAGTGATTTTCGAAGCTTTGGTCGAGGGACGAAGGGGGCAGGATTATAGACAATGAAACTCCGAGTGGCACCCCTCCCACCCGATTAGTTATCGCCCACTAAAAGTATCATTTTTTAACTGAGGATTCCTACGAGTGAGAGTTTTGATCACGGGCGCTAGCGGTTTGTTGGGAAACAACATAGCCCGATTAGCACAAAATCGCGGAATCGATATCGCCTGTTTGAGTCGATCGAATCGAAACAGCCGAGCCTTCGAAGGGTTGAATGTGGAAGTTTTTCCAATGGATCTAGTCGATCGAGAGAGCTTGGCCCCCGTTTTTGAAAGTCATTTTGATGTCGTAATCCATTGTGCAGCACACATTCACATCGGCTGGAAATTCCTAGAAATGGGGATGCGGGTCAATCGCGACGGAACACAATACCTACTCGATGAAGCGGGTCGTCGCGGCATCAAGTTCATTCACATATCCACCGTAAATACCCTGGCGGTTGGAACCAAAGAAAGTATTGTCGACGAGGATACTCCGGGAGATGGCCAAATCCAATGTACCTACGTGGTAACAAAAATGGCTGCCGAAAAGGTGGCCGTGGACGCCGCTACCGCTGGCCAAAATGTGGTAATTGTTCACCCAGGCTTCATGTTAGGGCCGTGGGATTGGAAACCGAGCAGCGGCAGAATGATACAAGCCTTGCAAGGTTATTCACCCTTGGCGCCATCGGGCGGCTGCTCGGTTTGTGACCCTCGCGATGTAGCTGCGGCGATTCTCAACACAATCGATCGAGGCGTGTCGGGCCGACATTATATACTGGGCGGTGAAAACATTACCTACCTCGAACTCTGGCGCCGAATCTGCGCAGAGCTCGGCAAGAAAGGCCCGTTCACTTACATGCGAGCGCCAGGAAGAATCATCGCTGGTACGATTGGTGATACGATCGGTAGGTTTATAAAAGATGAGCTGGAAATCAACTCAGCTGCTATCAGCGCTGCGTCTCAAATCCAATGGTACACCAGCCAGCGGGCTATCCAAGAAATAGGATACCAACCCAGGCCGGCCAACGATTCCATCCGAGATGCAGTCCAGTGGCTCCGCCAAAATAATTTACTAAGGGCTGCTGCAAATGGGTAAAAGTTCATTAAAACAAATCCGTATTGGCCTGCATCGGAACTTGATTCGGTTCGGCATCGATATTCGTAAAAAACGAGCAGATCGAAAATTGTTGGAGCAAGTGATCTTTCCCGAGCTCTTGCGAACGCCCGACTATCGGCGGATTTTGTTTGTGGGATGCGCTTGGTACACGCTGCATTATCCCCAACTTTTTCGGAGCCGTGAATTCATTACGATGGAAATCAGTCCCGATGAAACGCCATACGGAGGGTCCACACACATCATCGACTCCTGTGAGAATATTGCTCGTCACTTCCAGGAAAATTCACTGGACGTCGTAGTCTTCAATGGTGTCTACGGTTGTGGACTCAATGAGTTGCCCGCCATTGAGCGCACGCTGCTTGCGGTTCATCATTCGCTTCGCCTAAATGGATTGTTTATTTTCGGCTGGAATGATCTGCCAGCAATGGCTCCGTATCGCATCGAACAATTGACTGGGCTAAACGCATTTGAGCCTTACGTATTTCCTCCGCTCAATAAAACCATCCACGAATCCGATTCCAAGAATCGACATCGATTTCATTTCTATCGCAAGGAATTACAGTGAACACTAACCCATGGGATGCTCTCGAACGCGCAGTTGCGTTGGCTGTAAACGCGCATCGCGGCCAACGCGACAAAGCCGGCCAGCCCTACATCTTGCACTTGTTGCATGTCATGCAATCCGTCACCGATCCCATGGAAAAACAAGCCGCAGTATTGCATGACTACATGGAGGACGTAGAGGGAAGCGTCGAGGAATTGCAGCGCCATGCAATCAGCGAGCCTGCCATTCAAGCCATCGTACTTTTATCCAGACCAGATCAAATGACCTATTGTGAGTATGTCATCCGACTCAGCTCGGATCCAATCGCCACGCGAGTCAAGTTGGCGGATCTTGGGGACAACTACCGAATCGACCGAGTTGTATATCGAATGGAACATCAAGCAGAGGATGCCAATCGAATCCAAAAATACGCATTGACGAATCAATTTCTTTCACGATCGATCGACGAACGAGAATACCGCTTGCGGATGGTCGGTTTGGAATAAGTATAAAGCAGAAGCTAAGAAATTCTGTAAAAAAAGCATTCAGTTGCCTTTGAACGCTTGCGAAAGGCGATCAGGGAGGCTAAAGTTCCTTTAGTTGACACGAAGGATGATATTGTACCCAAAGACGCAGATTCGGTCCTTGAATCAATTTTGATCGCTTCGTGCATGTTTTTTGTGACGTAAGTGTCGAGTCACTTTTTCGAGGAAATTCGTCATGCGTGTTTATGAAATCTTGCAGAGTAAAGGGAATACGGTCTATCAGATTTCGCCAGCTGCAACCTTGGCGGATGCAGTCGAGAAAATGGTGAATTTCAATTGCGGATCGCTTATGGTTTCCGATGGGGATTTAATCGTAGGCATTATTACTGAGCGACTTATTTTGAAGGCGATCAACAGCGAAAAGCAAAGCCTGAACCATCTTTTGGTTAGTGATTTTATGAACCGGAAATTGGTTACTGGACAACCGAGCGACGACGTCGGTGAGATTATGGGGATGATGACCACGCATCGCGTACGACATCTTCCGATTCTCGACAACGGTCGATTGGCTGGATTGATTTCGGCCGGCGACGTCGTCAAAGCACAATTCGAATTGCTAGCCGTCGAGAACCACTATTTGAAGGTTTACATCCAGGGCTAGACTCGGTTTTGCTTCGGCTCTCATTTAGGTCCAAGTCGACACAGTGGAAAGAGTTTGGTCATTGCCACGAAGCATGAGGCATCGCTTAGTCGCACTCGTCGCAGTGGTTGTCTCGCTGGCGATATTCCCGGTCTGGAATAGTCGCCAGCAAACCAAACCGATAGAGAACTCGCAGTCAATGCAATTGCTGCAAGGGTCGACGATGGGACGACCTACACGATTCGGTATCTTCCCGAGTTACATAGCCAAGGGCGACAGGAAGTGCATAGGTTGGTTGAGGAAGAACTCAAACGAGTCAATCAGCAGATGTCGACTTATATCCAAGATTCTGAGATCATGCGTTTCAATGTTTCTCGATCGACCGATTGGTTTTCTGTTTCTATTGAAACGGTCAGCGTGCTTGATTTGTCGCTACAAATATCGGTGGTTTCGGACGGAGCGTTTGACGTGACCGTCGGCCCACTGGTGAACCTTTGGGGATTCGGCCCAAACAAGCGCAAGAACTCCATCCCGACGGACGAAGAATTGGAGACCGCGAGGGCTGCGGTCAGTTTCAAGAATTTGGCCGTCAGGTTGGATCCACCGGCATTGAAAAAAATGGACCCGGCGTTGCAGGTTGATCTATCAGCGATTGCCAAAGGCCATGGTGTGGATCGTGTTAGCGAAGTGATCAGGACCCATGGCATAACCAATTTTTTTGTCGAGATCGGTGGCGAGATCTTCGCAAGTGGAATGCGAGTCGATGGCATGCTGTGGCAAGTTGGTATAGAAGCACCGCTGGATTTCAAGCGATCGATTCAAACCATCATTGGAATATCTGGAGTTGCCCTTGCGACAAGCGGTGATTGCCGAAATTTTTTTGAATCCGAAGGTCAGCGATTTTCGCAAGGTATGCAAGCAGCTTACGGTTGCGGAATAGTCTACCAGGGTTGAGTCAAAACTTCTCAAGCTGTTCCGTATGAAAGAGCAGTACAACGCAGGAGCGAAGTCATTGACCCACGGGACACCACGCATAGCCACGTTTGGCAACCAGCAGGAGGTCGCGACGCTTTTCTGGTTTCCAAATACGCTTCCACCTGGACAAGCCAGGGTGAAAAGCAGCACGCCATTCGGGCTTGCCCCGATGGTCGCTACGTTTGGCAAACAGCCCAAGTGATGCTGAAAAACAGATTCACGGAAAGAAGCAGCGCTCGTTACAATTTATACGTTCGATGCCAGCGGCAATCAACAGATAGCCGTTGCCCCACCGGTAGTCGATCGACGTATGTTTGAAATTACGAGAACCAGAACACGCTTTTTCAACAATCGAGCGGTGTTCGAGCGACCATGGCTTACAATGCAGAATTCCGCCGCGTAAGAAAAGGACGATAGGGGACGATAGGGACATAGCCTAACTTGTTAAGGACCATAGGGACACAGCTTAACTTGGGACTACAGCGTAGATTTGGTAGACTATGTGGATTATTTCTAATCTTAGGGAGGTGCCTCATGGCCCGAATTGCTCGCGTGGAAGTCTTTGCTCCCGATGAAATTGCTATTGTTCATGTGCTCAATCGGACAGTTCGTCGGTGCTTCCTGATGGGAAACGATCCGGTTTCCGGAAAGAACTTCGACCATCGAAAAGCCTGGATGGAGACCGAATTGCAAGCCCTTGCGAAATCGATGGGGATCGATCTTCTTTGCCATGCGATTCTGTCCAACCATTTCCATCTCGTACTGAGATCTCGGCCTGATGTCGTCGCCCTTTGGGATGACTCCCAAGTGGCTCACAGGTGGTTGATGCTCTGCCCCAAACGCAAAGATGCAAATCAGCAACCCGAAGAACCAAACGAATTCGAACTCAATTCCATTCGAAACGACCCCGCAAGGCTCAAAGAGATCCGCACGCGGCTCAGCGATGTGTCTTGGTGGATGAGGCTGCTGTCGCAGAAGATCGCTCAACGAGCCAACCTTGACGACAAGGAAGTTGGAAAGTTTTGGCAAGCAAGATATCGGGCCGTACGATTGCTTGATGAAACGGCCATCTTGGCTTGTGCCGCCTATGTCGACTTGAATCCGATCCGAGCGGCTATGGCCGAGACGATTGAGACCAGCGACTACACTTCAGCCCAGCAACGAGCACTTGAACTAAGGGACTCGTTGCAGAATGAAGCAAACGGCAACAATACGGTAGCCCCGTCGCCGCGTGTTGAAGAGTTAACTTCGAAGCCGATTGCGAAGTCGCTTTGCCCGTTAACGATCGATGAGTTGCGAGACGAGATTGGAGCATGCTGCCACACTGCGGGTGATCGAGCGAGCGACAAGGGCTTCTTGCCGATGAGTGTGGCGGACTATCTCGAGTTGCTCGATTGGACGGCTCGCCAGATACGAGCAGACAAGCGTGGTGCAACGCCCGTAACCGCAAACCGCATCTTTGAGCGGCTTGGTATTGATGCGGAGGTTTGGTGCGAGTTGACTCGCGACTTTGGGCGGTTGTTTGGTACGGTCGCAGGCAAGCCGAAGGTGATCGAATCGACCCGGAGTCGCAACCGCCATCAACGGTACAAGATTCGTAGCCGCGCTCGCGAGTTGCTCACGGCAGAGGCGTAGCTCCTCTTTGATTGCCCGAACGGTCTTGAAGCGAGAGCCCTGGCTACCGG
>CAMDKL010000103.1 GCA_945900945.1 Pirellula staleyi DSM 6068 | reverse complement strand
GCCTGCGTGTACCACTGCCGTTGCTACACCCACGACGTTACCGTCGTCAGCGTACGACTCATGGCCAAAGTGATTGGCTAAATCTTCTTTGTAGGACTCTTTCATTCCCAACTCCAATCCGGTTTATCCCGGCGCTTTCCTGTGTCCCTATAGTCTCTGTCCCTATAGTCTCCGATCAAGGATAGCTTGATCGCGGCGAGCGCGCGGCAGTATGGACTGTGCATCGCAACGCGAAACACGAAGAACTTTGCTACGGCAGGTTTGAAGTTCTTCAATCCGTTCGCGTAGGCGAACGAATTCTACTTATCGATCTCGATGATCGACTTTGGATTGTCCACATGTCCAAGTTCACGTGAACCGGGAGCAGTACCGTCAAGACCTAGGTCATTGCTCATCTCGGCGATGAGGGTTTGCAGTTGTGCGACAATTTCTGGGTGTTCAGCCGCGACGTTGGTCGATTCGCCTAGGTCCGTTTTCAAGTTAAATAGCTTTGGAGCAAATGGTACTTCTGCCTTGTTCTTGATTACTGGCTTTCCCTGAACAATCTGAAGTTTCCAATCACCGTGCCGTACAGCCTCCAGTGTCAATCCGTTGTAGAAGAAGAAGGTCTCGTGCGCGGGCTTCACAATCGGGGTACCGGTCAAGTGCGGCCAGATGTTGGCACCGTCGATTTTTCGATCCGTTGGGAGTTTCCCGCCTGCGAGAGCAGCGAAGGTCGGCAGGATATCGAACATGCCAGCGATGGCGTCGGTCTTGGTATCAGCTGGGATTTGCCCCGGCCACCAGGCGATTGTCGGTACTCGCATGCCGCCTTCCCAGGTGCTTCCTTTGTTTCCTCGAAGCGGTGTGTTCACTGCGCGAGGTGTACCACCATTGTCGCTCGTAAAGATCACAAATGTCCGTTCGGTAAGCCCTTGTTCGCGAACCGTATCGAGGACTCGGCCTACGCTCCAGTCGACTTCCTCAACCCAGTCCGAGTAAATGCCGTTGGATGACTTGCCCGCCCATTTTTTTCCTGGATAGAGCGGAAAGTGAACCGCATTGTGTGGCAAGTACAGAAAGAATGGTTCTGTCTTGTGCTGTACGATGAATTTTATCGCTTCATCGGTATAAATTTCGACTAACGATTGCTGGTCGTCTGGTAGCATGCGTTTCACTACCGTGCCATTACGAAGCAGCGGCAACGGCGGTTGATTGGCTTTCGTTCCTTCGGGCAACGGCTGGCCTAAACTGCTTTTCACGCCATCGCTGGCTGGTCCCATATCGTTGGAATAGGGCAAGCCGAAATGTAAATCGAAGCCTTGTTGGTTTGGCAAGAACGCGGGCTGATCTCCGAGATGCCACTTGCCGATGATGGCTGTCGAGTAAGCCACTTCTTTCAGTACTTCGGCGACGGTGACTTCGTTTGGAGAAAGTCCATTGGCACCCCGTGGAAACAATACGCCTGGAATGGGTAGTGCTCGTTTCGGATAACAACCGGTCATCAATGCCGCTCTCGACGGCGAACAAACGGGGGCTGCATAAAATGAAGTGAGCTTACAACCTTCCTTTGCCATCCGATCGAGATTCGGCGTTCGATTCAGCGTCGATCCATATGGCCCGATGTCAGCATAACCGAGGTCATCGATGTTGATGAAGATGAAATTGGGTTTAACCGGTAGTTGTGCCGCTAGCGAGTCGGCAGTTAGCACCAAACCCAACAAGGTCTTGATAAAAAAGTTCATGGTTTTACTTTCTGAAATTGCGATCACCGGTTGAATGGAAAGATTTTTTTCTCGAAACGGATTGGACGCGAATGCGGGCATCGAATCCAATGTTAAACTAGAACCCTTTGGATTACCTCTCTGCTCCAGACGGATTAAATTTCATGAAAATCCTGCATCCATGCTTACTCTCAATGCTCTCGGCAATTCATATCTCCTGTGGTGTGCTCGGCGAGGATTCAGCAATGCCGCGCAGCACGCCGGAGGCTCAGGGGGTTTCCTCGACCGCAATCATAGCGTTCATCGAGCATGCGGATAGCCAGATTAATTCCATGCACAGTTTCATGTTTTTACGCCATGGACAAGTGGTGGCAGAAGCTTGGTGGAATCCTGAGTCGGCTGTTAAACCTCATGTGCTATTCTCGCTTAGCAAAAGCTTTACCTCAACCGCTGTCGGAATGGCAGTCGCGGAAGGCAAATTAAGTATTGATGATCCTGTGCTCCGATTTTTCCCCGATGAATCACCAATCGAGGTATCCACCAATCTCAAGGCGATGCGAGTACGCGATCTGCTCACGATGTCGACAGGTCATCAGGAGGAAGTCAATTTAAAAACCAAGGAAGAATGGAAGCGAACGTTTCTCAGCCATCCGGTTCCGCACAAACCTGGCACACACTTCAAGTACAACACGCCAGCAACTTACATGTTGTCAGCCATCGTACAAAAGGTGACTGGGCAAACAGTGCTCGAATATTTGCAGCCTCGTCTGTTCGAACCATTGGGCATCGCGCAACCGCAGTGGGATTCCAGTCCAGAAGGCATCTCACTCGGGGGATACGGACTATTTCTTCGTACTGAGGATATTGCAAAGTTCGGACAACTCTACTTGCAAAATGGTAACTGGCAGGGCAAGCAACTGGTACCAGCGCAATGGATCGAACAAGCTACATCCAGGCAGGTTTCCAACGGCAGCGATCCAAGTCGCGATTGGGATCAAGGGTACGGATTCCAATTTTGGCGATGCCGACACGACGCTTATCGAGGTGATGGCAAAGATGGCCAGTTCTGCATCTTGCTTCCGAAATTGGACGCGGTCATTGCCATCACGGCTAACACCAGTGACATGCAAGCCGAGTTAAACGTGGTATGGGATAAACTGCTGCCTGCTTTTCACGACAAACCACTTGCAGATAACCCTCGTGACCTAGCCAAGCTCAAACAACTAATCAGCGAGTTGAAAGCAAAGAAATAGCCTGGTGTGCTCTATGAATCCACTTTTTAATTCAGCCTTGGAATCAAAAATCTGATTGCAGAGCGATTACCATTTCGGTTAAGATGTTTTCATGTCTCACAATCCTCACACTTTTCGATCCGGTTATCCTTCGCGCCGACGGGCCATGGTCGTCGGTGCAAGCGGACTTTTAGGGGTGTCGTTGACTGAGCTATTGCGGGCAGAAGCTTTGACGGGGGGCTCATCGTCAGGCAAGTCGGTTATCAACATCCATCTCGATGGCGGCCCGCCTCAGCATGACACGATTGACCCCAAGCCCGATGCACCCGAGGAGATCCGCGGAGAATTCCGTCCCATTTCAACTAAGATTCCGGGATTCGTCGTTTCGGAATTGATGCCCAAGGTGGCTTCGGTCGCTGATCGCATTGCATTCATCCGATCACTGGTAGGCTCAGCCGGAGCACATGACGCCTTTCAATGCCAATCTGGTTTCCCTGCAACTGATTTAAAAGCCATCGGCGGTCGCCCCGCCTTCGGATCCGTTGTAACAAAGCTGCAAGGATTGCCCAGCGATCCGTTACCGTCCTTTGTCGACTTGTTGCAAGGTCGCCCCATGGTGCGTGATAGCGCACGACCAGGATTTCTTGGTCAAGCTCATGGTCCTTTCCGTCCCGATATTTCTAAGTTCTTCAGTCGTGAACTCGAAGCTGGCATGAAAAACGAGTTGGCGACTCGCGGCCCGAATCATTCCGTCGCGCTCACACTGACCGAAGGGCTATCGTTCGAGCGAATCAACGACCGCATGCAGTTACTCGCTAAGTTTGATAAATTTCGTCGCGACCTCGATGATAGCGGTGCCATGGATGCCATGGACAAATTTAGTCAACAAGCGATCAACATACTCACCTCCGGTCGCCTAGCAAGTGCACTTGACCTTGACGAGGAACCTCAATCGATACAAGAGTTGTATACGCCAGTCACTTCCAACCAAGGCGAAAAATCATACACAAGCGAGGATAATCATTCCGCAAAGAAACTTTTGCTTGCACGACGGCTTGTGGAGGCGGGTGTCCGCTGTGTGAGTGTATCGTTTAGCGACTTTGATACCCATTCTAAAAATTTTCCGCGCATGCGCAATCTCATGCCGATAGTGGACCATGCACTCTTCGCGCTAATTACCGATCTTGATGCGCGAGGCATGTTGGGCGATGTCGCCGTGGTTGTTTGGGGTGAGTTTGGTCGCTCTCCGCGAGTCAACAAAGAAGGTGGACGCGATCACTGGCCGGAAGTCGGACCCGCACTGTTATTCGGTGGAGGAATTAAAGGTGGACGTGTTGTAGGTGCAACGGACCGACTGGGCGCTAAGGTTGTGTCGCGACCCGTGACTTACCAAGACGTGTTTGCCACACTCTACGGGTGCCTTGGAATTGACGTCCAGCATGGAACCATGCAAGACCCAACTGGACGTCCCCATCATTTGCTTGACAACGCCCAATCGATTTCAGAAATCGTGTAAGCTTGAATTGGAAGTCTCTACGCTGTTTGAAGTTCAAATCTACTACGAAGGTGTCGTCTTCGAACATCAAGAAAAACTCATTCGACAATATCTTGTCGCAAAAAAAGCCGAAGCGCTCCGACAAGATCGGTGCACTCTAAATTTGGACTGCTGTTTCCACTGCTGTGGTAACGTACTGTTTCCTGTTTTGCCGATACTCTCTTTAAAGGAATGTCGTAAATAAATTCCTGGTTCTGCTTAGGCGAGCGACTAGGTAGTCCTAGGTTTGGCAAGTGGCTGTCGCCACTTTTTGTGGAATTCTTGTTTATGGATTATTGCATGGTTTTTCCTTATGGATACCCGTCCAAGCTTTTCGATGCGTAGTTCAAGTGCTGCTTGATTATGCGACTATTCGAGGTATCGACACGCAATGCATGATCGCTCATGGGCCATCTGAGATGGGTCGTGTCGTCTCACATATCCTTGCACAGTTCAAGGCACTTGGGGCGTCGTAAGACGCCGTGGGCCTTTGGCTATTGCATGGCTGTGTTGAGTGATCATTGGCTCTTTGGCTACTTGCTCTTACGATTCGATCGTTTGGTGACGTGTGTCCCTTTCAATGGCTTGTTTTTTGTTCAATGCGATAAATCCCGGGGTTTGGGGCTGGCCCCAATGTTACTACGATTGGAAAAAGGTAACGGTTTGAAGAGGCAATGGAGTCTCATTCGGCAGGTCATTTTTGAAAATACGCTCGCCTTCAAGTTGTCTCCATTGCCGTGGATTGCTAAGTCATCACCATCCTTCGCGGGGAGGTTGATTTGGCGGATCGTTTTGGCAATGATCCTGCGACGCGACTCTTGGAGGGCTGAGGCGCTGACGTGCCCGCCGTCGTTGCCGTGCTCAAACGCTTGGTAGTGCACTGCTCGATTGGTTTTCGATACTCGTTGAGCGATTCCCGCCCCGAGGCCCAAAGTTTGACTGTACGGTCAATGTTGATCCCGTGATTGACAAAGAGGCTTCGAATGGAGCAACGAACTCGATTGATGCGATGAACAAGCGACTTACGAAACTTGATGAGCGATCGCCACTCACGTTTTTCTGGTGTGGGCATGTGGACGGGATTGAGTTCCTTGGACGCAGCCATTCTCGCGAGCTTGAGAGAGTCATCTTTGTCAGTTTTTCTTTTGACATTGGACCATTTCCATGCGTCTTCATTGGTGGAACAGACAATCGTCTTTCGCCCAAGTTCCGTTGCCAAGTCATGAATCCATCCGGATGGGCCACATGCTTCCATGACAACCAGATCACTTGGGTTCTTTTTGAGGACCGTAGTCAGGTAATTTCGTTCCGTAGTCGTGTTGATGAACTCGTGCTTTCGTGTTTTTGTGTCGAAATAGAAGCACATCGTGTTGAATTTACCGAGGTCGAGTGCGAGAATCTTCATCGTCGTTTGTCCGTGGGTTTGGGGTTGGAAAATGTGACACGATCGCATCGTGATCACGGGTCAGAATCGCCAGTTTTAACAAAGACTCCCGCCCCAAACCTAGGACTTACATGGATTCTGCAGGCTGAAAACTACCTGCCAGAAGGATAGCAGGCACATTCCATGTGCCGTCCGCTGCCTGCTACGGCACATGCGATGTGCCTGCTACTTTGGTACATTCGAACCTGCCGGTCGCCTAACAAGGCGAAAAACCAAGGGGATCTTTTCCGGATGGACTCTAAGTCATGGGCAACGCGTGCTATCGAATTGTTGCCGTTGCTTCGACAATTTTGATCAGTAACAATTTGCATCGCGCGGCGTCGAAGGATCGAGCTGTTTCGAGGCTGCCTTTCTGTCCGTCGAGCACGCTTTGGCGTCGCGGTAGTTTCAGATCCAGTCGCAACGACTCTCGAAGCTCCTTTTGCATTGGAGCTACGGAATCGTGCGCCAATTCTTTATGTTCCACGAGCTCATCGATTGCGACGAATAACATCCAAGCCGTCTGCTTGGCAACCCAATAGTCGTCCAGTGAATCATGACGACTCTTTAAGAGGAACTCAAGCCATTGCCGCACCTCCTGCTTGGTCATCGCTTGCCTTTCCATCTTGCGACGATCTGCAAATCGATTGGACAAGGTTTGAAGGTGGCTTTCGCTCAATTCATTTAGTTGCCTTGCATCGCCAAACGGAACGGCATTGAACGAATCCGTCATTTGGCGAGAAAGTGCTTCCTGTTTGTCTCGGTGAGAGACGTGGATCGCAGGGTATTCCAGCCTTAACCAATTGGCGGGAAATGGACGACCAGGGGTTCGAGATTCATGTCGAAATGGAGTTCGGTTCTTTTTCAATTCTTGATGGCAGCCCATACAATTGTAGATCGAATAATCCCCCCAAGTTTCCGTTTTGGCTGCCGCTTGGTGGATCAACTCGATACCTAGGTCATTTGCTACAAGGCCTCCGATCATACTCCTACGAGTTTTGTCATAACTGCCTTGGATGGCGAGCTGAATGGCGTCGGCCGTTCCTGCAATATCGAAATGAGCAAGGTTGTATTCGGCTTGCAGTTCAAAAGTGCCTAGGTCGGATTTCGATGCATTTGCGACGATAGGTTTTTCTGGGAGGGTCTTCCAGTGCGGAGGCATGGCGCTGAGAAAAGTTTGAAGATCAAACGGTGGCAGGACGGGATGGCCAGCCGCATACATGTTATGCGTAACGAAGCGGCCTTCGTTAATATTTCCAAGGTGGCAGCTCAGGCAGACAGCAGCCGAAGTAGATGGAGACGACAGATCCCGCATTCCTAACTCCGATTTCTGATCGGGAGTTTTCGCACGCCAACTCACTTGCTGATGTTGTTCCCTCCGGGTGTATTCAGAACCAGGTCCATGGCAGGCTTCGCATTGGACGCCGAATTCAAGGTCCATTCTGGTCGGAGGCACGTTGGCACTACTACCCACATGGCAGCTCAAACACTTTTCTTCAAATTCCCCTACTTTGTAATTCAGCTTGGACGTGATAGCCACTGACAGCTTGTTTGATTTCCTTTCGTCTGTCTCAAGTTCGTCTTGTGACAAATCCTGTCGAACCAATTCGTAAGCATAGGAATGCTTGTCGAATTTAAGCCACTCGGTTGCTTCTATCAAGCGAACGAAGCGTGTTACGCCGAGGGCAGTGTAAATGGGGCTCGGGGCGCTGTGGCATGCAGCACATTCCTTGACTCCGATATTGAAAATGCTAACAGGCGCCGTCGCATGCGGATCCGCTCGCGGTGGTTCAACCGCAAACGTAGTTGCGCAGATTAATACGCTCAACATCAATGGAATATGCAGCCAAACCACTCTCAGCCAAACCATTTTGAGTCCGCTCATTTGCGATCTTCATTCTTCAAAACGGAAACAGTCTGTTGCAACGAATCATCCCATTCTTTCCAAGTGGGCGGCGTCACCTCATTTGGCGATCTTGGGAAAATCGGCATTGTCAAGTCTTTCGGAAAGAGTAGGCCGTTTCGCATTGTTTTCATGGCCACATCGAGTTTGCCCGAAGCGATTGTCGGGTCGGTAGCCCAAACTGCAGTGTAGGCTCCGGCGGCTGTTTCCCAAGAGTTGCTTCGTGTCGTTTTTTCAAGGAGTTGAATGCTAATTTCCATTTGATCTTGTCTAGTCCAGTTCGGTAGCGTTAGCTTGCCGTTCTGGTTTAGGGCATTGAGCAATTGTATCCTAAGTCGTTGCGATTTTGCTGCAACTAGCTTGGAATCGGGATTCGGCGATTGGAGTAACGCCAGGAGGTCATTGAGCGAAACCAAAAGATCGGGTCCGTATTGAATTTGCGATGCAATCGGATTGTCAGCCTGAGGACAGGCTGACCTACGAGATTCGGATTGAACCTGATTCTGCGATAGGACTGCAATTCCTTCCAAATTCCAGTTTCGGACGGGTGCTCGTCCCGTGACCACCGAGTCTCTGTCCATTGCGTGGGTGGGCTTAGGAATACCGCTGAGAGTGACGTGACAACTATTGCACTGGTAGTTGGCTAACTCTGGCCAGGTCGAGACTGGGAGCGATTTGCAGGCTCGCGATTCTAGCAATTCGAGTTCCGATTCCACCATCGCTATTTTTCCGGCCAGCCAAAGTTGCGAGCGAAAATCCGTTGCATTCTGTTCGGCGTCTCGCCAGTGCTTGGGATATGCCTCGTGATATACCGCCATATCGAAATACAATGCCGGATGGCCCGCTGCAATGATGTCGTGGTTCATGTCCCGATCCTTGCTGCCGACATGGCACGTCGAGCATATCTTGGCTCGCTGAATCAATGCACGGGAATCGGTCAATCCAAGATTTGAAATGGCATTTTTTGATGAATTGGGACCTTGATAATGGCTGTCGTACCAGGATTCCGAGGGGCCATGACACGACTCGCAACCGACGCCTTCCGCAATTCGGGGAAAGAGCTGATCGATTTCGATTTTTCGGTCTGTATTGTGACACGCAAGGCAATTCTCATAGGCCGCTAGGTTGGCAATCTTTCCATCTCGCAGAATACGTAGCTTCGTTAGGATTTGGACCGAGGCGTCTGAAGATAAAGTTTTCCACGACTGTGCGTGTGGATCCCTTTCCAACCAAAGGGGGTATTCCGAACCTCGGGAAGCATCGGCTGATGAAACGCCTGCCCTGGGACCACCGTGGCAACTCGAGGCTGCACACGAGGCTGCTCCGCGTATGCCCCGATCCATATGATAAAGCGAGTCGATTCCCCAATCGGAAAGGCTGGGTAAAGAAACGATATCCTTGCAAGCCGATTGCCCCTTAGTTTGCTGAACTTTGGCAACAAGCAGCAAGCAGATCGCGAGGATCGAAGTTTTAAGATATTGATGCCGAGCAAGCTTACTGGCCATTGTTCTCGCCTCGGATTCTGTGTTTTTGGTTTGCCAGATCCAATGCATCGTGGAAACTGTAGTTTTTCAAACCATAAAACTATCGTCAGTCACCATGGAACAGATTAATTCCAATCCGATGGACGGCAAGCCTACGCAGTGGATTTCCTCAGGATCGTGTTATTAATCGTAAAAATCCCTACAAACGTATCGCGTGACTCCTCCTGGGTCAATCGGGAAAGTTGACAATTAACTGTTAGACGGCTAAAGTCTAGCCACTACAGAGAATTATTCTTTGGGGCAATTGCTGTTGATTTTATAGGTGATTCGTGTTGTTGTTCCGGAAACTGAAACTTCATCTTGGATCAATTCTATTGGCTGTCCTCCTTGTTTTGTTTGGAGCCGTTTGGCAAGCTGCTTATTCGCACTCGTCTGGTCGAATGGCATCGGGAAGTTCGCTGCCTGGATTGGTGGTAGGGAGCGTCGCTGCCGCCATCATTTTGTTCGAGTTGCTGCTGTGGCCCAGAAAAAAATTCAGGCGATGGAAACTATTTCCAACGAAGTATTGGATGGTCGCACACATCTGGCTTGGCTTGGCAACCGGACCGCTCGCGTTTATTCATTCTGGTTACCGTTTGGGCGGAACCTTTAGCACGTCCCTATTTTGTCTTTTGTTGATCGTATTAGCGAGCGGAATTTATGGTTGGGTGATGCAGATTATCATACCCAAATGGATGCTCGGAAATCTACCGTATGAAACCATCGCTTGCCAAATCGACGATGTTTCCGTCCAAGCGGCCTTGAACGCCCGAAGAATACTGACGGTCGCTTATGGTCCCAAGCCAGATGGATTGAGGAAGCTTGCGAATTTAGACAGCGTGTCCGCGAAAATGAGTGGAGCCGTAATAATCCCGAACGGTCCGGGTGCAGCAAAGGCCATTGTCATTGGTGCAGTTCAACGCAGAGACTCCAGCCGATCCCGGATTGAGATCGATGCTGAAAACGAGTTCAACGCAGACGATGGCAAGGAACTATGGAGACAGTATGCAGCCGTGATTGAGCCGTTTATGTTGGATGGAATTTCACTTTCGGAAGATGAATTGCCGCGAAGGAAATCTAGCAATCAGTCTCCCGTCAGGACTAGGCAGAAGTCTGTAGACTGGTTCTGCTTGTTACGGGACTCGTGTTCCGCGACTGCCCGTCCGATAGTCGATCGACTGGAGGAATTGTCCGTGCAACGTCTGCAGTATGATACTCAGCGGCGCGCTCAGGCTTGGCTGCATGGCTGGATTGCATTCCACGCCAGCGTATCGGTGCTTTTGGGTGTGCTTTTGGTAACCCATATCATTCTTGCGTTAAAATTCACGTAATTCAATCGGTAAGGGACTCGGATGCAAGAAAACGGAAGGCAACGTGCAGCGAAGATTGATAGGCACTACCACGCCACTTTCGATCGATTTATTTCTCGCAAGCGTTGGATGGGACTCTTCGGTCTATGGATTGGTATTGCTTTCTCAGCGTGGATGTTTTCGAGCAAAGGTGCAGTGCTTATTTCAACTGGGGAGCTCTCAAAACCGCATTTCGCTTGGAATAAGGCTGGATGCGAAAAATGCCATTTGTCAAACGTTCCGATCCGAACCGATGCTTGGGGGGGCGATCTAATTCATAACATTGCCAAGAACAGAATGCAATGCAATGGAAACTGCCACACGACAACGGGCCACTTCGAGTCGAAAACGAAAAGCGGGGTTCTGGAATCCGAGAGTTGCAGCACCTGCCACCGCGAACACTTAGGCTTTGACCGAAGCCTTGTCGAAGTGCCTGACACCGATTGCGCACGATGCCATGCCAATATGCAATCGGTGGCCATCAATCCCGAAAGCAAAACGCAAGTAAGCAATTTCTCAAAAGAGCATCCAGAGTTTTCATCGTTGAACGAACCGGATCCGGGCACTATACGCTTCAGCCACTCGCAACATATGCGACCAGGCCAACCAAAAGCGCCTGGCGGTGGTGATGCGAAGAGACTTGAAATGCTACCCGAGAGGTTTCGCAAACTGTACGAATTCCGTGTCGATGCCAATAAATTCATCCAATTGACATGCAGCGACTGTCATGCACGAGACGTAGAACTAAAGGGATACGAAGGATTGGAATCGTCGGAATCAGTCCCATTTGCAGCCATTCAATCGTCGACGCATATGCTTTACAAGCCGATCGAGTTCGAAAAACAATGCGTTGCTTGTCACGATTTAGACGGAGTTCCGCATGGTTTGGACCGTACGCAAACAAAACAAGCGATCGAAAAACTCCTTCCGGTCAAACTGCTGGAGTTTGTAAAGAATCGCTTTAATGAAGTTGATCTTGAGTCTCAGGCCAACGGCGAAATTGGAAAAGAAATGGAAGAAGAAATTAAAAATCGCGGAACACGGCTTCAGGCTTTGCAGGACGACGACGGCAATGCGTGTAAAAAGTGCCACCAGCTAGCTCAGGACTCCAACTCCGAATCCATAGTGAAGCCAAGCAACCTCAACCGAAAATGGCTTCGTAATGCCTCCTTTACACACGGTGCGCACCTCATGGTCTCCTGCAAAGACTGCCATGCTGGAGCATACAAATCTAGTAATGATCTTTTCGATTCATCTGCAAACACGAACTCTCAAGAAGAAGCACGCCATGTGATGATTCCAGGAATCGAGAATTGCCGAAAATGTCACATTCATGATGCCGAAAAACGCTCGCAATCGTTTGGACAAGACAAACATATTGCCTCAGCCGATTGTGTCGATTGTCACCGATACCATGTTGACCCACCCAAGGCGACTGCCATCAACATGCCACCGTCCGTGGTCGAAGTCCATCGATTCTTGACCCACGAGACTTCACCGTGATAAGTCGCTTCTCCCGACAATTTTCTATTGGACTGTTCATCGTTCAATGGGTCGTAGCTTTCGGTGACGATCATTTTTCGGTGTATCCCAACTACGAAATGCAGAAGCAAAGTATTTCCGGTTGCATGACGACTGCTTGCCATGGGTCGAATGTTCCCGATACTGAAATAGGGCAACGAGCTGGTAAAATTTGGTTCGACCGGGATCCACATGCACAAGCCTATACGAACCTTTTGACGAATGCGTCTGCGCGGATTGTATCGCGGTTGGTCAATGTAGAATTGAAGCCTTCGTCCCAAGAGTATCGCGATATTCTGAAAGCAAAATGTGTTTCGTGCCACGCTAGCGAGAGCGCCCCGGATACGCAGATTGCGATAGGTGCCGACTGCCAGGTTTGCCATGGAAGTGCCGATGCATGGGGCAGCCAGCACTACTCGAGCGAGTGGAGAGCGCTAGGCAAGAGTCGATTTGACGACACCAAAATGTTCAACGTCGAATCCCTGGCCGGCCGCGCACAGGTGTGTTCGTCTTGCCACATTGGTGAACTCAATCGCGGTGGCCCCTTAGATCGCGAAGTAGATCACCGGCTAATGGCGGCTGGGCACCCGCCTATGCATTTCGACTTCGAAAGTTTTTCACGTCGATATCCCGTGCATTGGGACACCAAGGATGAACCTGTGGGTACGGGGTCTTCCATCGGCTTTGAACGATGGCGAGTCGGAAAGATAACCTCGGCGATCACGAAGCTAAAGCTGCTCGTCGCAAGAGCGGAAAGAGCAACAAGCCAAAGCGAGGTAAAGCATGATTGGCCAGAATTGACAGAATACAGTTGTTCAAGTTGCCACCATGCTTTGGTGCAACCGAGCTGGCGTCAGTCCGGCGGCGTCAAGTCGATAGCCGACTGGGACGACTGGAATGTCTCGCAATTGGATTCTGCGATTCGAGATCATTCCGTTGTCGAGTTGAAGTCTCAAATCGCTAGTCTCAAGAGCCAAATCGAACGGGCTGCTCCCGACCCAAAGAGTGTGGCGATAAACGCTGAGTCGCTGCGCCGATGGCTGGAGTTGGAATTGAAACAAGTTTCGTCCACCCGCGAAAACGCAGTAGCAATCATGTTGCCAAAGCTGCAATCGCAAGTTGAACCTTTTCCCAAATTCCGAAATTGGGAATCCGCAGCGCAATGGTACATCTCGACGCGAGTCCTCAGCGAAGGCTTAGGAATGAAGTGTTCCGTCGATCCAATTCGTTTGTTGATGGATGACCCCTTTACGGACGAAAACAGGCTCTGGAAACCGGGCCCAAGCAAAGAATCTAACGGACCATCTGGTTTCCAGCCCGATATGCTTGGTAACTACAACAATGAACTATTGAAACAGCTTCGAAAAAGACCATGACATCGCTCATCGACCGACAAATTGGGACTCGCATTGCCAAGATGCTGCAGGACTCGCAACACAAACACGGGTTTATTCAGGATTCGGAAATCCAACGGATTTCGGATCAAGTGGGTGAGCCAATTCGGGTTATTCAAGACGTCGTCAGTTTCTTTCCTCACTTTCGGCGAACCGAACCTTCGAAGTGCCATGTTTACGTTTGCCGGGATATGAGTTGTCGGTTGCGAGGGTCCGTCGCAATGTCGAAACAGTTGCGACAACTGCAATCGGAAGTAGGTGATGAAAAACTTGAGATCACGGAGGCATCCTGCCTTGGTCGCTGCGATCGAGCACCAGCCGTACTCGTCGATGAAGACTTGTTTGTCAGTCGGTCCGTAAAGGAAATGACCGAGATTGTGACGAACATCTTGAATGGAAATGATCCAGAAGCTGATAGTGATATGGAAAGGGCGACCGTTTCACTTTCAAGCGGTGAGATCGACTACTATCGAATGTCGAGTAAACCGCTTTATGCTGCGGTAAAGAACTATCTGCTCGACCCCAATCCGGATTTGGTCGTCAACGCCTTGAGAACTGCGGGCCTGCAAGGCATGGGAGGTGCAGGTGCTCCGGCATCTGAAAAATGGGATGAGACTAGAAGGGCACCGGGGGAAGTTAAATACGTTGTCTGCAATGCGGACGAAAGCGAACCGGGTACATTCAAGGATCGTGATATTCTCCTTGCCTCCCCCCATCTCGTCATCGAGGGAATGATCGTAGCCGCGTTAGTGACCGGTGCAAAACGAGGATTCATTTATATTCGCCACGAGTACTTCGAGCAGATTCGCAGGCTCGAAGAAGCGATTGCGGACGCGGTACGGTTCGGCGCGTGCGGCTCGAATATCTTCGAAAGTGGACGGGAGTTTCGTCTCGAGGTGTTCGTGAGTCCCGGAGGCTATGTGTGCGGCGAACAGACTGCACTCATTGAGGCCCTCGAGGGCAAGCGATCCGAACCTCGCAATCGTCCTCCCGAACTGCAAACGAACGGCCTCTACAATCAACCGACGATCCTCAACAACGTCGAGACGTTCGCTTGGGTGCCGGCGATTTTGCTGCGTGAGCCCGCCGCGGAGGCAATCGAACGAGAGCGAGCGGCGAAGCCCGCCAGCACGATCGATCCTGCCGGTGTTTGGTTTAAAAATGCAGGGATGAATCGTACGAAAGGAAAACGTTTTTTTTCCATAAGCGGAGACTTGAATCGCCCCGGAGCTTACGAAGTGCCATGTGGAATTACGCTGGGCGAGTTGATCGATCAGTACGCTGGCGGAATGAAAGATGGCTGCGCTCTGCAAGCTGTTGCACTGAGCGGACCGTCCGGAGGTTTCCTGCCAGCCTGGCTACCTAAAGGCTCGATTCGTTCGCCAAAAAAAACGGATCGCGACGGCAAGGAGACCGAGGAATTGAAGTTCCCTACGCTCGTAGGCGAACCGACGGATGTACGTCTTTTGCCTTTGGACCTCAACGCTGGCAGAGAAATCGGATTCATGCTCGGGGCCGGACTCGTCGTCTACGGTGAGAAAGCGGATATGCTCGATCAAGCCATTGCTTGTAGTCGATTTTATCAGCGTGAATCGTGCGGCAAATGTGTCCCCTGCAGACTCGGTTCCAGAAAGATGGTCGATATCGCAGAATCATTGCTGCAAAGCAAATCCATCGATGATCCGACCGAATTAGAAAACACGGTAAGAGTTCTTAGCCGCATCATGGAGACCACCAGCATCTGCGGCTTGGGACAAGTCGCAAGCAATCCGTTGAGAAGCTATTTGCGTTACTTCTGGCGAAAGCCAACGCTGAAAACCTCCTAATCCTAATCGCGAATCGCAAGTCCCAAACGATCATACACCTAGGCTTTCATCATGGCTAATGAACAAGAGATTCTCGAATCGACCGAGTACATAGCCGCCCACGAAGAAGCGCTCTTTGCGCGGGACTTGGACGGCCAATTGATTCGTGTTACCGACGCAACCCTGGATGACTTGGATGCGGATGTCAAGCTATCCATCGACGGACTGGAGGTTGTCGTAAAGCGAGCGGTGCCCCTGCGGAATTCGCAAGGAATCATCATCGCGAACGAACTTGGCGAGCCTATCCCCAGGCCGACCACGATCTACGATGCCGTGTCGCAAATGTACGTCACCAAGGTTGGCGAGGTAAACCCAGTGCCGGTCTTGTGCCACCGCGAGCACCTCAATCCCGTCGGAGTATGCCGTGTTTGCTTAGTCGAAATAGAAGAGCGAAGAAAGAGTGGTCGAGTCAAAAAGGATTTGGTTTCGTCGTGCACTTACCATGTCAAGGAAGGGATGATCGTTACAACGTTGGCAAGCAAAGTGAATCCAACCACAGTTGATTTGATCAAAAACTCGGTCGGAGTGATTCTAGAACTTCTTGCCTCTGAACATCTAACACCTGAGGAGTCGGCTGATTTGGTGCACGGCGAACCGACACGCGGGCCCAATGAACTTAAGAGATTGTTGGCGCAGTATGCCAAAGATCCCAAAGTCTCGAGGTACGCGCCAAGCCATCTTGCTGGAAAACGCAAAAAGGATCTCTCGTCGGAGATCATATCGGTAAATCATGACGCTTGTATTATGTGCCAACGATGCACGCGAGCTTGCAATGAAATCAAGCAGAACGATGTGATGGCTCGCGATGGCAAAGGCTATGACACCCGCATCGCATTTGATAATGATTTGCAAATGATAGATAGTTCGTGCGTGTCCTGTGGCGAATGCGTTATTTCATGCCCCACCGATGCATTGACGTTTCGGCCAGAAGTCGTTGCCAAGCAAGTGGAAAAACTACAAAAGCAGGCTCGGCGTGAATCCGCGAACAGTCAAGTACTGAGTGTGGAAGAGATGCTCGACATCCCCATTTTTGCGGGCATACCCTACAAATTCTTGCAATTCAACGGAGCCGCGTGCGTTCGCAAAATTTTGATGCCAGGCGAAACTCTTTGCAAGCGTGGAGACTATGGTTCGACAGCCTTCCTAATTCAACGCGGACAATTCGAAATCCAGATTAGTAAAGGAGCAGCGTCGCACATTGTCCCAAAAGACTCCGGGCAGGGCATCTTTGGGTTTTTGCGACGAACGCTCGGGACATCCAACTCGGCTCAAGCAGTACCGAGCCTTGCCACCGGCTCCGACACAAAGTCCGAGATGGACGGACCAAAGCTCCTTCGCGGTGTCGAAGACGTAATCCTCGGCGAAATGGCGTGCTTGAATCGGTACCCAAGAACCGCAACGGTCGTAGCGGTCGAAGAGTCTGAAGTCATCGAAATCGGTAGCAATGTCTTATACATGCTTCAAAGGAATGCAAGTAGTCGCAAGATTTTGAACGAAGCGTACCGAAGACATGCTTTGAATTCCGACCTGAAACGACTTCCTATCTTTGCCTCTCTGTCTGATGAGGGGCGAGCAGAGGCCGCTCGAATCATTTCGGAGGACGTCGACCTAGTCAGTGTTGAACCTGGTCGGCCTATCTTTAAGCAGGGCGAATCGAGCGACGACTTTTTCTTGGTCCGCCTCGGATACGTGAGAGTGAGCCGCAAGCAAGGTACACGCGAGCACGTCGTCAATTATGTTGGGCCCGGAAATCTGGATTCTGCGGCGGGATCTTTTGGTGAGATCGCATCCCTTTCTTCGATTTACAACGCGGAATTGAAGTCGGACATGGATCGACTCAACTATCGAGCTGGCGTTCGAACGTCCACCTGCAGCGCTCTGGATCACGTTGAGTTGGTACGAATTAAGAGTTCGCAACTCAAGAGGATTGCAGACACAAATCCCGACTTCAAAAAACGATTGCTGGATCGGGCTCGGCTCTTGCTCTTGAAGGATTTCGAACGAGAAAGCGATCTCAGTACGAGCACGGCGAATTTCGTTGGCCAGGGACTTTACAACGCGCAAAGCCTGCTCGTTTTGGATCTGGAGTCGTGCACACGATGCGATGAATGCACTAAAGCATGCGCCGACTCACACGGCGGAGAGTCGCGATTGGTACGTGAAGGATTGCGATTCGAAAATTTCTTAGTTGCAACGAGTTGCCGCTCCTGTACCGATCCCTATTGCTTGGTAGGCTGCCCAGTGAATTCGATCTTTCGCGAAGGCTCCAAAGAGATCGTTATCGAGGATCATTGCATCGGCTGTGGACTCTGTGCAAGCAATTGTCCGTACGGCAATATTACCATGTACGGTAACGAGGATGGATTCCGAGTTGAGGGAGAAATTAAGATCCCGATCATTCGTCAAAAGGCGACGACATGTGATCAGTGCAAGAGTATCGGTGGCACCCCAAGGTGCGTTTACTCCTGCCCACACGACGCAGCCTTTCGCATGTCTGGTGAGCAGCTCAAGGAGACGGTACTATCAAAAGGAAAACATGAAGCGCATTAGCCGCGGGGATTGCGGTTGAAATTCTGGTAGGGAAGCCGAACACCTGCGACAATGAACTGATCGGCTCGCTTGGCGTAAGGTGCTTGGAAACCTTGCTGAGCGCCTACCGTGACGACGTCGTCTTGATCGACACCGTCTCCGCTGACTCCAAGCCCACCTACCAATTTCTTTGCTCCAGCTACATCGTCATAGAGAGGAGAGCTTCCGGGGAAGAAAACGATGCCGTTCTGCTTCTTGACACTCCTAGGGTCTCGGAAATTTCGCGATGCATTGAACGAGTCAAACGAGAAGACCGTGGCCGTGCTCGAGGCATAGACAGATGCGGGCAATGCGACATTCGGATTCGTATTTTCGCCCGTCAATCGATTGATCCCGGGCATTGTGAGGATGCTGAAATCACCGGGAGGCGTCCCCTCAGGAGCTCCCGACGGGAATCGAGGCAATGCAAGGAAACGGAATGTGCGATTTGTTAACGCTGTACCAGCGGGGATATCAAAGGATCCGTTGTTGTCTTGATCAATTCGGTCCGCAGCTACGAGCGAGGTCCCCGCGTAGTAACCGGTGTTTCTCGTTTTGGCAACCGCGACGTCTCCGGAAAATACGGTTGCATCCGGCATACGATACAGGCCGAGTACTTCACCGGCTGAATCGGATACGGACAACACCATTCTGGTTCTGGCTCCTGGACGGAAATTGCTATCGAGCCGAATCGCCGCACGCGTCAGGTTGGCTTCTGAAATTCCGTTGGTGATGATTCGCTCGACATCCGCCGTAGTAAATTGTGGATCCACTGCCGAGCCGTGTGGCAGAACCAACCATCCATCCGGAACGCTTTGTCCCGATTGAGACAACGCATTAGCCACGTTGATGGGTTGATTGGTACCCGAGTTAACTCCATGCCCACCTTGGTTTGCTCGACCGACTTGCTTCAATCTTTCCTGACCGGTGACAGCGTTTGTACGAGTTGGATGCGGACCGAAGATTTCAAGCGTGATGCCAACAAGGTCAATACGTCCGCATGGCATTCCAAATGGTTCGCTAGGAGGTGCCGTACCCTCGAACTCAGTAATAGGCGTAGCACAGGGGCCAACGACCGTTCCACCAGCTGCGAAATAAGCGATGAACTCGGATTCGAGAACTTTCGGTGCATTCAATCGATCGCTATTGGATTGAGGACCGGCTGCCCCGCGTAAAGAAGCGTGCACGAAATTTTGCTCGTACGATGCATACCCGTTGGGGCCTGGAAAGAAGACGCCAATGCCTCCGGCGAGAACACCATTTTTATAGAGAGGCATTCCACCAGGGAGCGTCGCGATACCGCGTCCCTGAGCATTGGGTAGCAATCCGGACTGCAATCCATACGATTCAGGAAACGTCTGCATGAAAGGTTTAGCGCCGTCCGGTATGTAGGCGGGGTTCGCGTCGAAACGCCACGTTAATGTTTGGTCATCCGCAGTTCCCTTGATGCCATCGAATCCTGGATTGGCAGAACTGTCGCGGCTTTGGTGTTCGATAGCGAACAAGTCGACTGGTGGTGTATTTGCGACAACCGGCGGAAAATGAGCGCCGGTTCCAATGGGAGCGACAAAGCCAGGACCGCGCAGCGTAGAATTTGGATCGGTAATGTTAGGATTCGAAACGACTTCACGCTGAGTAATCGTCGACTGACTGATGAATCGAATCGTGCGAGACGTGAGCGGAGCCGCATTATTAGAGAAGAATGCGGCTGTCCTCGCCTTGGCGACTGCACCATCGATTGCAAATACTCGATCCGCTGGTCGACCAGCATACGCCGTATCCACATCCGATTCGGTGCGAACACCTAGGATTCTTCCCGATCGATCCACGATTGCGATGATCGCATCTTTGCTCGCGGTGGCCATCGAGGCACGTTGGAGAACTGTCGTCACCTCGGTTGCAGAAATGACCGGATCCGAAAGAGCGGATATCGAGAAAACGTCATCAGGGTGCGTTTCGACCGACTCGATTTTATCGTCTCCATAGTATTGCATTGCCGCGTCGATGTTCAATTGCTCAACCACTGCCGAAACGTCGAGGGCGGATACGGAGCCATCGCCGTCGACATCACAAAATGTGACTTCTTTGTCTTCCGCATCTTCAACCAGGAGCAACTTGTTCCTGTTGATTTGGTTGATAACCACCAGAGCATCGAGCGGAGTCACGTCGAAATCATTGTCTACATCCAGCGGCAAGCTGGTATTATGAAAACCGGGAATCCCGGCCATGAGAGCGCGGCATTCAAGCTTTTCGATATTGAGTCTTCGGCGAGATCGATTGCTACGAATTGGTCTACGTATCATGGTGGGTTGGCTGCGAGAAAGCAAATTGACAATGACAGGAAAAAATCGTCCGTTCATCCAAGTTCGAGCAGACAGATCGAACAGCATTACTCAGAAACAAAAAAAATGCGGATGACAGGAAATCAAGTTGCGGTTACGACGTTCGTGACCCTTTTTACACGCGTAGTGAGGTGGTGCCGGTATTCCAAGTGCGCTGATCAAGCGTTCTTGGGCTACGTGCCCAACGTACGCCGTAGGTTTGGCGTGCTAAGGAACTACAAATCATCCAACGGACTTTTCACCCCGCTGCTCCCAAAAAGCTATTGTTTTCTACCAAACCAAAACAATGAGGTCGCGGTAGGAATGGCCATTGCTGGCCATCCCCCGCACAGATCCGTACGTGAAGAATTACCTCATACGGCTCTTGCCGCAAGTCGATCGAGAAAACGGATTTCCGGATAAGGGTGGACAATCTTCGGACGGGGAAGATAGGTTCGAATGAGCCGCCGCATGCGTGGCCAAGTGCAACGGGAACGCTGGCTACGACGTTGCACTTGGCGGTACCACAGTTTGGAGACTTCATCGATAAACTCACGTATCCGCCGCATGTTGCCAGGAATGGCGAAGTAATTCATCCATCCCCGAACAACGCGCCCAAGCCATCTACCCACATCGCCGAGCGGAACATGCCGCATCTTGATGAGTTGTAGTTTGACCTTGGCCAGCGTCTGACGCATGCGTTTTGCGATCGTTGTGCGCTCGACCGTGTACCACCCTTTGGTTTTGGTTATGCCACAGCGATGGGTAAAGCCGAGGAAGTCGAATGTCTCTGACTCACCATCGCCGCGTTCTCGTCTACGCTCCGAAGCGAAACGACCGAATTCAATCAATCGTGTCTTTTCCGGATGCAAAGTAAGTCCAAACTTGGCGAATCGTTCACGTAGTGATGCAAGACATCGATCTGCATTGAACAGTCCTCGTGACCTAGGAGTCCGGTTCTGAGCCCGGTCCAGGGTGCCTGTTCAATGTTCCTCTTGGCTGGCTGCCTTCCCTCCATCGACTCCGCTGAGAAGCATTGCTCCCCATTGTTCGCCGACTTCGCAAGTACTACGCAGCCATCCGACTCCCTTTCAGCGTGCATATCAGCATTACCGCCATGAGCGTTCACTGATCGTTCCAACGATGGTTGCTGGCCATCTTTG
>CAMDKL010000102.1 GCA_945900945.1 Pirellula staleyi DSM 6068 | reverse complement strand
ACTGCTGTCCCTCTTAAAAGGGAGGATGTAGCGTAGTATTTTTCGGCAGGCCCAGATCGAACAATCGCTTGGGTGGTGTGGACCGAGCGAACTTTTGGCTTTTCAAAATGAGCCGCGACATACGCTGGAACTTGTTTCGCGTTTCGTTTCTCGGCCGGACCGTCTGCGACAAGCGTCTGTCCACAAATAAAAAGAGGACCTCCGACGAGCAGGGCCGTTGCGATGGAGCTGCGTCGACTGAATTTAGATTGGCTTCGCATTTTGGCTATATCCTTCATCGAAAGCTATTAGACGCTGTTCCGGAAGCTAACAACACTTGACTAATTTGATCGGCAATCGTGCTGTCTGGCTCGCGCGATTGCAGGATCCGCAGTTTGCGCATGGCTTCTGGATCCGTCATGGATCCCAGCAAAGAAACAGCGCGGCGTCTGACGTTTCGATCAGCACTTTCCGCCATCCATACCAGCCAGGAAATCCGATCATGGAAACCTGGATCTCGAGCGATCGCGTCCATCGCCTTGAGTCGCTGCTCGACATTACCCTGAGCCAGCTCGATTGCAATATCAAGGTGCGACGAAGTCATTCCGCGGCGAACAAATTCATTGAAGGCTTGTTGCACAATTCTCGTTTGTGAACTCGCGAGCAACGGCATTAGATTTTCTAGATTCCGTTTGTCGATGCCGCTAATCATGGTGAACTCATGTGTGTCGAAAGCCAGCCTATGTTCTGATGAAACGTTGGCGCCCATAGGTTCGGAACCAACCGACGGCGTCTGGACCAATATCCCCTTTGCAGCAGTTCTCGGAATAGCAATATTCAGATTGGGTAGGTGCGCGACGGCGGTTATAGACATACTGGAAGGCTCGCTCTGAATGATCATCGCGTCAAGGGATGCAAGCAGCTTCGTAGCGTTAGGAATATCCTTCCGGATGAGAGGACGGATTTGGGCCGCCAATTGCCCTCGCAGCAGGATGGATTCGGGAAGTCGTATGTGTTCGGAGTTAAGCGAGTCGATTAGCTCCGTCATTTCGGATGCGGTTGGCTGATTTGTTCCTCTCCATTGTTGGATCCGCTGCTCCAACAAGTGAAATGCAACGGAGCGCTTGCTGGAGTCCGCACTTCCAATTTCTTGAACCATTTCGAAAGTGCGGCTTGGGTTGAGCTCGCGCAGAGCTAATAGGATCGGTAATACTTCCTCGGAATGCTGTCCGGATATGTGTGCGAGCTGTTGTTGCCACTCCCATTTGAGCCACTCTTTCGAGGCATATGGCCAGCTCCCGACGGCAATTAGAATACAAATCAAAGCAACGAAGGTGGGTCGAAACCACGAGAAATCACGTTCGGAAGGATTCGTGGATTCGCTCAGTAGCCAATCCACATCAATTCGAACGACCTCTTTCTTCCCGACTCTTCTACCTGACATTAATTCGATTTCGATTGCAATGATTGAACAACGTGCGGAAAATCACCGTCTAACTATTTTCTACAATCTAGGCATATAGATTAAAGTCACGCTGTGCAACAAGCCCAAAATACGACACCCACTTTGCGATTTCCTGAACCGCTAGGAGCTAGTGCCGGGCCGCACTCAGATCCAAAAGAAACCAGTCATCCGCGGTAGGCCGGTCTGAGATCGACGGAGCCATCGAATGGGAGGCCGAGTTAGGAATGGTTCGAATCGCGTTGAGTGCCCACACTTCATTTGTCCAGTCTTTGGCGGACGCTTCGCTGAAAAAAACGAGCTGCTCCAACGGGATTGCGATCTCAGCTGACCAGGACTCGTCATCGTAAACTGTGTCAATGTACCACGTTGGATTCCAATGAAGCATGTCATTTAGAGAGTCGTGTTTTCCGCCTGAAGCAGACCAACCGATTTCAAACCAACTTGCGTAGTCTCTATCCAAATCGATTCGAAGTTTGATCTGGTCGCTTTCCGGTTTGATATTGTCTCTTTGCATTTCTTTATTGACGCGAGTCACTGTCGAACTAGGCGCATGGCTGAACAAGTAAAGGAATTGTTCATCGCGTGCGAACTTGATCACCGTCTTGTTGGCCGTCTGAGTTGACCAAGGATCTCTCAACTCAACTTGCGTCGCTAATTCCCAAAAAGCCTCATCTCCTATCCCGTCCAAATAGGGACGATTGATAGTCCGCGTCAATGAGGGAATACTGTTTGCAACGAGGGCCGGCGGTTGCGATCGCGGCAAGGACTCTAGTTGCTCGGGGGCCAATCTTGCATTGAGAATTTGGCGTTCGGCTTTTGCTATTCGATTCCAGTCCGATAGGTAAGGCGATAGTACTGACCAAAAGTCGGAATAGCTTCGTCCAAGATTCACTGTTGCATTTGCTGATTCGTTTCGCTGTTGCATCTCTCGATAGCGAGAAGCGATGAGCCACCCCCAACGCGGATCAGTTCGTCTCGAGGCGAACGAGTCAGGCCATTTCGAAAGTAGCCTGGTGAATTCGCTCAAGTCGCGATGGGTGGAGATCGGTATTCGCCGATTGGAGTTGGAAAACGAAGCGAGTTGAACTGAGGACGAGTCCTGTTGCGATTTTGCAAAGGGAGACGCTTGTTGCAGGGTTGAGACTGAACTGTTCAGGCCCTCGAGACTTCGGAGTTCCAGTGCTTGCAATTGGTTAGCAAGGATGCGTTTTACCTCGATGCTCCCAGTGTGCATCATCAACTCCCAGCAAGCTGCTTCAGCCACTGGGGATTGATTGTCTTTTTCCAGCAAGAACTCTAGGGCAGCCTGCCATCGGTTCCAATCGCCTGATCGTCGACATTGAATTGCAACATCCAGCAGCACTGGAGAAATAGATCCTTCCGAAACTTCCTTTGCTGCCGCCCTGAGGTTGCTGTCCCATATGCGATCTGGAGTGAGTGGGTTGCCAGAATCGGAAGCCGTAAACTGCTTCCAGTCAAACCACGCGCTGGTTGCCCTTACCGTAGCGAGTCGAGGACTGTTCTTCTGACGGTCAGCTAATTGTGTTGATTGATCGAGTACGACTCCCTTGAGCGGCAGGTCTCGAACTAGACTGCTCTTAGAGCCTGCAATGCGATAAGAGAACTTTTTGTCAGTTGAAATGTGCGAATCGCGAGTCTCCAGCAATGGCCGAATGCTCGTCATAACGCTTCCTAGAACCACGTTGGATTCCAAAAGCATGGATGGCGAATAATACATCCCGGAATTTGTGCTCCGCAACATGAGTTTTTGTGACTCCCAGGCTTCTTCTGGAATCCCACTGCTCGCAGAAAACACTTTATATTCTTTGCGTCGGGCTAGTGCCGCTGCGTGCTCCACTGCATTTGCCGACCTTACCTCTAGCGCATTCCCGGTAACGCTACAGTTGGAAACAATCACGTCAGGGCGTGCGTTACGAATCTCAAAAACAAGCCGCCTCAGGATTGGCGAAACGTCCGCCCCTTCGCTTAATTCGTTCGAGTTTGCTGCGGGACGCTCTGAATAATAGCCTAGATCGCTTGATCGTGTTCCAGAGTAGAGATTGCCTGCGGGCAGACTTGCTAGTACACGTGATTGAGCCAAGCCGATTGTCTTACCGGCTATCTCGAATCGCGAAGCCAGTTCTGGTAATTGGCCCGTCCGTTCCTCAAAACACTGATCATGTATTACCAGCGCAGAAGCATGCCGTTTGCTTTCGTATATTACATGCGTCATCAGATCCCAGGCGACACCTGAACAAGTGCTGGAGATATTGAGGACTGCGTTGCGTGTGCCTGACTGATGCTGAGCCCACCACGCTTTACCGCCATTGCGACTAGCATAGAGATTAGCCATGGGCCCACAACTTAAGAGTAGGTCGCCATTCAACACGGATAGGGCATGAATTGCGTTTCGATTGCTGGTCGTCACCACAGCCCACGTTTTGCCTAAATCTTCGGACGTCCATACAACGTTTCCAGGCTGCCCTGCTATCCAAATGCGTTTGCCATGACCGACTGCATCGGCGAGTGAGATCAGGGATCTATCGGCTATGGTACCTGGAAGAGCAAGTTCCTCCCAACGGATGGCATCGCTGGACCGATATAGCATGCCTGCATCTCCGCCAATCCACCATGTACCCTCGATCACTTTGCAAAAGCGGATAGGGTCAAAAGGAGTGACAGGCAGGTCGACGGATTCAAATTCAAGGCCCGTCCTTGATCTGTGAATTTTGCCTGCGCGATCGACCACAAGCAGAACCCCGTCTAACCCTACGGCTGCACACTGAATATGACCACAAGGGATTGGTCTTCCCGCCCAAGAATGGCCGCCATCTGTACTTTCAAACAACGCAGATTGATAGTGATTGGACCAATCGCCCCAAGCCAAGATATGTCCGGCATTCACTTTTTGGGCACCTACCAGACGAGGCAATTCATTCGTATGCGAATGCCATGATTTTCCGCCATCGGAGGTCGTTAGGACAAAACCCACACTGCGATGCGAATAGGGTTCAATGGTTCCGCCAACGACGCAACCATTGGATTCGTCTGAGAAACACACTCCATATAAAATCGCGTCGGATCGTTGGTGCTGTACTTCCCAATGCTTTCCACCATCACTTGTGGATAGGATTAGACCGCGGTCGCCGACAGCCCATGCGTTGTCAACCGTAACAATTTGGCAGGCGCGAAGCTCGCCATCGGCGACAGAGTTCGTTTTGTCCTGTGCGCTCGCGGTGGAGACTAGTGCATCACCGCATAGTAAAACCAGGATTAGAAGTGGAATTAGGAACGCGATTGGAATTGGAAGAGCTAGGCTCCCGCCTAGCCAGTCGCAGTTTTGAATTCGATTCGGTCGTTCTACAATTGATGTCATGGTGGCCCGTTGACGCTATTGTTGGATCAACGAAATGTCTTGCGATCCTGGAATGTCTTCAGGCCATTTTGTCCAGATAAACGTTTCCTCACGCACTTTTTTGATGAATTCCATGCGCTGTTTCGAGATCTTTTTCTGGACGAGAGTCTTACGGATTTCGGCTTGAGCTTGAGCAAAGGTTTGGGTGTAGGCTTGCTCCCGTTCAAGTACTTCGACAATGTGGTAGCCCTCGGAATCCTCTATGATTTGGCTCAGTCCGCGAATTGGGTTTTCGAATATCGCAGTGTCAATTTTCTTGCTTTTGAGAGATCCTTGGGTTGTCCAGTCAAAGACGCCACCGTCAGCAGCTCCAAGGCCTGTCGACTGTCGTTTTGCGACGGCACCGAAGGGAGCTCCACCGAAAAGGACTTGGTTCCCCATGTCGTCAATTGCTTTGGCTGCCGCTTCCTTGTTCGGAAACTTCGAAAAATTTGCGGAGAGCATTTGAAAACGAACACGGGCTGGTCTTTTGAATTCGTCGATGTTGTCATTGAAGTAGTCGTTTAACTCGCTCAACTCGACGATGGGTTTTTCGGAAACGCTTTCTCGAACATGCTCTTGCGCCCAGGTGTTCTCAGCAAAGTCCCGCATCATGGACGGTAGCGACTTGCCAGCTTCTGCAAGCTTTTCCTCAAACTCCAAGTCGGACTCGCAACCCATCCGCTCCATTTGCATGGGCTTCCATTTTTGGTGAAAGATCTTGGCTGTTTGCGTCTTCATATGCTTTTTTGCGTCCGCCCGATCTTTCACTGCCTTTCCAGATACTTTGTCATTTAGGAATCGTTGTGCAAGTGACTTTCGCGTCACGACTTCCATCAACTCTTTGCGCAACTGCATTTCGAATTGGGAGTGGCCGACAATCTGAGGGGTCAATTTATTGGGCGGGAATAGATCGCCTACGAGAACTGGATCTTCGCCGACAACAGCTACGAGCATGCCCGCTTCAAAACGGTCCATTTTCTCAGTTGCAGGGGCCATTTTGCTTTCATCGAAACCAAGACTACTCGCCGACAAAAAGTCTGGTGCTAAGCCATTGGTGACTTGCATGGACTGGTTTGCGCTAACACGTTCCGCCACGTACACGGGCTGTTCGAGTCCTTTCGAACCCGGCGGTAGTCCTCCGACAACGGTTGGAGTGTACGGCTGATAGCGGTTCACGTTTTGTTGTGCGATTGCAACGCAACTTGTTGCGAGCAAACCGACAATGAGCGAGGCAATGATATTCTTCATCTCAACCATCATCCATGACTGAATTGTGGGGTGGTTTGAATTCAAACCAATGCGGTTTGTGAGACCTTTCATGGTTTCCGCCATGACTATGGGAGACTATAGGAGAATCGTCTCTTCAACCGCAATAGAGCTCCCAAACTGCTAGCAAACTCGTTCCCAATGGGTTACTGGCCGATGCAATACAAATATCGATTGCTGCGCAAGAAAAGTTTTGAATTCGCGACAATCGGGCTGGCGTTGAATGTGCTGCGATCGTCGAGTTTATTGTGAGCCAACAGCTCATATTTGGGTTTGGCAGCCAGGACGTATGTGCCCGCGTCGCGAGTGACAACATATATTTTTCCGTCCCCAATAACTGCCGAAGCGTATGGTTGTGCAGGAAACCTCTCCGCATACATGACCTCGCCATCCTGCAACCGAACGCAATAGGCAATGGTATTGCGATCGCTGACCCAATAGAGATATCCATCATGAACTACGGGCGAAACAACATTCGAACCTGCTTTGGCCATCCATAGTACGTTCGTGGCAGTCACGTCTCCCCGGCCGCCGGCCTTGACTGCAATGGCTTGCGATGTCCGTCCGCCAATGACGTAGACGATCCCTTTATCCGAGACTACGCTCGGGCAAACATAATCCGGAATTCCATTGCAGCTCCAGAGCTGCGTGCCGGTGCTTGGATCGAATGCCAGAATTTTGTCTTTGACGTTTACGACCAATTCTTGCTGTCCGTCACCCACGTCAACTAGGTGGGGAGTATTCCAAGAGGAATTCATGCCGCCGACGCGCCACACTTCGTTGCCATCGCCTTGATTGATCGCGACCAGAGAATTGCTTTCGACACTTGCATTAACGATGACGAGATCTTTGTAAAGAATTGGTGATGTACCACACCCCCAACCATTGAGATTGTCACCCACACTGGTTTGCCAAAGCTGCTTTCCGTTGAGGTCGAATTTCAAGACACCGGTTTTGCCGAAGAAAACGTAGAGATGCTTTCCATCAGTCACTGGCGTTGGGGCAGCATAGCCGTGATCGCGAACTCGCTCTGTTTCTGGGAGCTTTGGGGCAACGAGCTGATCCCAGAGGACCTTGCCCTCGTCGCTCAAGCAGACGACATGCAATTTGAGGTCGGCCATGGTCCCGGGATTTTGCGTTTCTGATCCATAGCCACTGTAACAAGTTACGTACAATCGATCCCCGAACGCGATCGGGCTGGACGCGCCGGAACCAGGAAGTTCGGCTTTCCAAAGTACATTCTGTTGATCGCTCCAGACCAAAGGAAGGCCACTATCTTGGGTAATCCCCTGACCACCGCGACCACGAAATTGCTGCCAATCTTCGGCAATCAAATGGGAGCCACCAAGTTGAGCCAGAAGGAGCAGACAATAAGCATAGGTATTTTTCATGATTGACCTCAATGGCAAGAAAGTAGGTGAGTGCTATTTATGATAACACAATTCCTTTTTTTCGAAATAAATTTCAACGCTCAGCCTCTGTCCGGTGTTGTCAAGTTTCTTGAGCAATCAATCCAAATTCCGTTCTTCATAGACGTCAAGGCTCCGGAGGACGAAAGCATTACGCCAGTTGAGCAAATAACATTGAATAAGCCTCCAACGAGAGTACGCGATTCTTTGACGATGATGCTTGAGCCTATCGGACTTAAGTATGTCATCGGAACAGAAACGGTAATTATTACCTCTGGAAAAACGAGTGGGGGAACGATCCGATTCTAAGATTTGAGTTACATAATCTCAGATAATGGACTTACGGCGGAAATAATCGAGTTGATCGAGGGAGTGGTTTCACCGCAAAAGTAGCAGAATGTGGGCGGGGGCGATTCCATCATAAGTTTTGGTTCGATGTTGGTGGTAAAAACCGACGAGCAGGAACATCTTGCGATAGAACGCATACTTCGAGCCATCAGCAAACAGTCACCTGCCAATTTGAAACCGCGTGTCTTTCTTGACAAGCCAGAGAGCAAACCTGCGGAAAACGAAAAGGTCATCGAAAAGCGGTAGTTCGACTGTCCCAAATCTAGTTCGTTGACGCCACGCAGCTTGCCTGAGTGGTGACGCGTTTGGCAACCAGAATCTAAAACTGCCCCGATCTTCCCCCAACTCCCTCAAACTGCTGCCGACGGCAGCAGTTTGAAGGAGTTGGGGTGGGCTGATGAAATCGCAGCCAATAGTTGACCTAACGGCTTGAATACAAGCCCGACGCGCAAGCGAGGGATGATTCCGACCCCTCGCTTGCGCGTCCGGCTTGTATTTTCATCACCCCAGAGTTGGGGAGTCCTGGAGGTACCATTTTCTGGTTGCCAAACCTGCTCACCTTCGGCACGAGAAAATAAGAGAATTAATTTCAGAGCTGGAATCTGCAGGTTTCGAGAATCGCGGTGGAAATGGGAGTCATCGGAACTTTGTTCATCCAAATGTCTCGAAACCGATCACCGTTTCAGGTAGACCGGGAAGCGATGCAAAGAAATACCAAGAGCGATCCGTACAACGTGCAATCGAGGAGTCCAAGTCATGAGCGACTCGCAGAAATACGTTAAGATTATCGAGTGGTCTGAGGATGACAACTGTTTCGTCGGTAGCTGTCCTGGACTTTTTTATGGTGGATGTTACGGTGACGACGAACAAAGTGTCTTTGCGGAACTATGCCAGATAGTCCAAGAAACGATCGAGCTATTCCAAAAGGACGGCAAGCCTTTACCAACTACGATATCTGGTTTTGATTGGGCAAATACGATTACGACCGCAACCACAAATTTCTGAGATATCGCAAGTTCCGGCCCAACTCCTGCTGTTACAATGTGTTGATCGCTTCCCCTCCCATTCAACTGTTGAGACCTTTCCCACCCCTCAATCCGGACGCGCGTTTCATTTGCCTCCCGTCTTCCGGACACTCATGGCCAAAGGATTCCGAAAATGAAGCAAGCCGTGCTCAGTATGGTATTGCTGGTTGTGGGCGCGAATTCGCCCACGCGAGCCGAAGACGTGCCGCAGGACGAGCAACTTCAATTCTTTGAGAAGAAGATTCATCCGGTATTGATCGAGCACTGTTATGAGTGTCATTCCGCCAAAGCCGCCTTGTCGAAATCCCTCAAGGGGCAATTGCAAGTGGATACGCGTGCTGGCATGCGTGCTGGCGGCGAGAGCGGTACCGTGTTCGAGCCAGGCAATTCGGACGGAAGCCTGCTCCTCAGTTCGCTTCGTCATGAAAGTTTCGAGATGCCGCCGAAAGGCAAACTGCCCGACTCGGTAATCGCTGACTTCGCGAAGTGGATCGAAATGGGAGCAGCGGATCCGCGTGATGGTGAAACGGCTGTGCAGTCCTTGATCGACTTCGAGAAAGCGGGCCGGCACTGGGCCTACCAGCCCATCGTGCAGCCAGCTCGTCCAAACGTTCGTCAGCCAGAATGGTGTTCGAGTGAGATAGACTATTTCACGTTGGCGAAAATAGAACAACTCCACTTGCAGCCAGTCGGCCCTGCCGGAAAGCGTGAGCTGATTCGGAGAGCCACGTTCGACCTCATCGGGTTGCCGCCATCGGCTGACCAAGTTGCAGACTTTCTTGAAGACGATTCGCCAAACGCATTTGAAAAAGTAATTGCGAGGCTTCTCCAGTCCGAGCACTATGGTGAGCGGTGGGGGCGGTACTGGCTGGATGTGGCCCGCTACTCCGAAGACCAGGCGCATACGTTTTCGGTACGGGAGAACTCAAATGGGTTCCGGTACCGCGACTGGGTTGTATCCGCGTTTAACTCCGACATGCCTTACGACCAGTTCGTCAAACTACAGATTGCTGGCGATTTGATCGGCTCGGAATCCAAAGAATCGTATAATCATCTTGTTGCGCTAGGCCTGTTTGGGCTTGGTGCCCAGTACTACAAGAACAGCGATGCCGCCAAGGCCGCGGCCGATGAACTGGACGATCGTGTCGACACGCTCACCCGGGGATTTCTTGGTTTGACTGTTTCTTGTGCACGATGTCACGATCATAAATTTGATCCGATTCCGACTCAGGATTACTACTCGATTGCTGGAGTCTTTCGCAGTTCGAAACTGCACAATGCTCCGCTCTGCTCCGCTGACGTGATTGAGGCTTACAACTCGGGACAGCGGCGAACCAAAACGGCGGAGAAAGCCATCACCGAGTTTCTGGCCCATGAGAAGTCGACGGTGGCCGAAACGAAAATTGTTGAGATTGCAAAGTATATGGAGACGGTCTGGCTTAACCGCGCAGCCGAGACGAGCGGTCAAGCCCCAAAGATTGCGGAGCTCGCCAAGGATAACGGCATTAATGAGTTTCTACTGAAACGCTGGATCGATTTTCTTGCTCCGAATCAAAAGGGAAAGGTGAGCGCGCTCGATGCGTGGTTTGTATTGAACCCGGCAACGGCTCAAAATAGCGTCGCAATCCCCTCTGCCGTTTCGGAAATCGCGAAGAGCTTTCAGGAACGCGCTCAATCTCTCCTGAATGTCCAAAACGGTATCGCGACGGCCAATCTTGTAGAAGGCCAAGCGGGTGCACCACACAAACTGGGTAGTCCACGGTTTGTGACACCGATCGTCACCAAGATTCGACCAACCGCCGGAATTGACATCGACATCAGCAATGCGAAACAGTTGTTTCTCTTGGTTTCGGATGCCGGCAACGGCATGAGCTGCGACCATGCCGACTGGCTTGAACCGCGACTCGTCGGCAAGCGAGGGGAACTGAAGCTGACGGAATTGAAATGGCAATCCCTGAAAGGCGAAGGAGGCCAGATCAACAAGAATTATGAGGGGAAACGGTTTCGCGTTGGTGGCAAAGCGTACACCAACGGTATTGGAGTTCACGCGCCTTCAGTGATTGTGTACGACCTGCCCGAGGGTTATGAACGGTTTCAAGCGATTGGCGGGCTCGACAACAGCGGTTCCGATCAAGCAGATGGATGCGGTGATCAAGCAAGTGTTCAATTCAGCGTATACACGGAGCCCCCAATCGAATCACCAGCCGTTTCCGACAAGGACTTGCTCACTATAATTCTTGGTAAAGATGGTCCGTTCGCTGTTAGCGACAGCGACCTGGAGAATTTCCTGAGCGATGAAAAACGAGACCATTTAAAGTCTTTGCGAGCTGAGTTTGAAGATACAAAGAAAACCGCGCCGTCGATGTACCCGGTCGCTCATTCTTATACCGAGGCGAATGCAGCCGACATGAAGGTCTTCGTTCGGGGCAACCCAGCCAGTGAAAGGGAAATCGCGCCGCGGCGATTCCTGAAAATTCTTGCAGGTGAAGACCGGCCACTTTTTAAAAATGGCAGCGGACGTCTTGAACTCGCCGAAGCCATTGCCAGACCAGACAACCCGCTCACGGCACGTGTCCTTGTCAATCGGATTTGGCAATATCATTTCGGTCGCGGCATCGTCGCGACGCCAAGCGATTTCGGAACGCAGGGAGAGGCTCCGACGCACCCCGAACTGCTAGGCTATCTCGCGGCACGCTTCATCGAGTCAGGATGGTCAATCAAAACACTCCATCGCGAGATCATGCTATCAACGACCTATCAACAGAGCACCTCGTTTAATGCAGCGAATGTCAACATTGATGCTGACAACCGTTTTCTGTGGCAAATGAGTCGTCGAAGGTTGGATGTCGAAGCGTGGAGAGACGCACTGCTGACGGTCTCAGGGCGACTCGACCCACAAATCGGTGGGCCATCCACGAACTTGGCCGATTCCAATAATGCTCGACGCACGGTCTACGCGAAAGTCAGCCGCCACGAGCTGGACAACCTGCTGCGATTATTCGATTTTCCGGATGCCAACATAAGCAGCGCAAAGCGGAGTGAAACGACCGTTCCACAACAGCAGTTGTTTGTGTTGAACAGTCCATTCATGGTCGAACAGGCAAAGGCGTTTTCCGCTCGTCTTCATCAGGAAGAGCCGGACAGCGACATGGCTAGAATCCGCCGAGCATTCGCTCTCGCCTATAGCCGATTTCCAAGCGAAGTCGAGGTTGAAATTGGCCTAACCTACCTCAGTGGCGTGCAGGAGCCACAAAACCAACTGACGCTCTGGCAGAGCTATGCCCAAGTGCTGCTAGGCGGGAATGAATTCATGTACCTCGATTAACATCTAGAACACCACTACCAACTCACTCTAATGACTTAACATGAATTCAACCTCACAGCAATTCGGTCTTACCCGTCGCGAGTCTCTTCAGCGCATGGGTACCGGTCTGGGGCTACTCGGTCTGGCTGGCATCCTTGCTCAAGATGGGTCACTCGCGAGTGCCGCTTCTGAGGGAGCAGCTAGCCCACTGGCTCCGAAGGCGGTTCATTTTGCGCCGCGTGCCAAGCACATTATCCATCTTTTTATGAATGGCGGCCCTTCGCAAGTCGACACCTTCGATCCCAAGCCTGCGTTAGAGAAGTACAACGGCCAAAGACCAGCGGAAGCGGACCTTAAGACAGAGCGCAAAACGGGTGGACTGATGATGTCCCCCTTCAAATTCAAGAAGTATGGCGAATCGGGAATCGAGGTCAGTGATCTTTTTCCGATGATCGGTTCGTGTATCGACGACATTTGCGTCATTCGCTCAATGTACACAAACATTCCGAATCACGAACCGTCACTGCTCATGATGAACAGCGGTGAAACGCAACCAACTCGTCCGTCGATGGGCTCTTGGATGCTGTATGGGCTCGGCACCGAGAATCAAAACCTACCTGGTTATGTTGTGTTGTGTCCAGGCAAGCCCGTGGTCGGACCGCAACTGTGGAGCAACAGTTTTCTTCCCGGCATTTTTCAAGGTACCCATATCAACCACGCCAGGAGTCTTGACCCAGCCAAAGTTATTCAGCATGTCAATAATTCGTATCTCACCAAGGGCTCTCAGCGTCAGCAGTTGGATTTGCTAAAACGCATGAACGAGTTGCATCTCGAACATCGAGGAGGCCTCGACAATCGGCTGGAAGCCCGCATCGAGTCCCTGGAAATGGCTTTCCGGATGCAGACCGAGGCGCAGAACGTATTCGACCTGAGTCGTGAAACACAGGCCACGCGAGACGCATATGGTTCCGGAGAATTTGCTAATGGCTGTCTCGCCGCACGACGGCTCGTTGAAAGCGGCGTGCGCATGGTTCAGGTTTACTACGGCGATGGTCAGCCTTGGGATGACCATGAGGACATCAAGCTTCATGCGACCAAAGCGAAAAATGTCGACCAACCGATCGCGGCACTCATCAACGACCTCAAGGACCGGGGTCTATTGGAAGACACGTTAATCATTTGGGGTGGTGAGTTTGGGCGAACTCCGGTTTCCGAAAAAGGAAACGGCCGAGATCACAATCACCATGGCTTTTCAATGTGGTTGGCCGGCGGCGGCGTGAAAGGGGGGATGACGTACGGTGCAACCGATGAATTCGGCTTCGCGGCGGTTGAGAACAAAGTTCACGTTCACGACCTGCACGCCACCATCCTGCACCTCATGGGCCTCGACCATGAGAAGCTTTCCTTCCGATACAGCGGTCGCGATTTTCGCCTGACCGACGTGCATGGCAAGGTCGTCAAGGAACTGCTCGCGTGACACTCTGGGAGCAGTACAATAGCCAAATGCGAGAACCGCTCTTCGGTGGGCGGTGAGCTAGCCGCCCAATTCCCTTGATCGCTTGACGGCGGCCATGACTCCGTCGATCACGGCGGAACGGAAACCCGCTCGCTCCATGCTGCTCAAGGCTGCGATCGTCGTCCCGCCGGGACTTGTCACTTGCTCTCGTAGGATGGCCGGATGTATACCAGTCTCCTGTACCATCTTGGCTGTTCCCAAAACCGTTTGGGTCGCGAGTTCGAGTGCCGTTTGACGGCTTAGGCCAGCCATCACGCCGCCATCGCTCAACGCTTCTATCATCAACAGCACATACGCTGGTCCAGATCCGGATAATCCAGTGACGCCGTGCAACTGATCGTCCGTTACAGAAACTACCTTGCCAACGGCGCAGAAAAGTGACTTGCACCATTCAAAATCCTCGGTAGTGACGGACTTTGCAATGGCGATGCCACTCGCTCCCTCAAGCGATTGGCAGGGGGTATTGGGCATAACGCGAATGATGCGTTCCGTTCCAAAACGACTCGCTAGTTTCTCTAGCGAAATGCCGGCCGCGATGGAAATCAAAAGATGCTCCGGAGTGACTTTGGCTTCAAGACTGCTCGCAATATCTAGCAATATATGAGGCTTCACCGCCAAGACTACGCGAGTGCATTGTTCAAAAAGTTCGTCTGGGGTAGAGGTTAACTGACACTTTGGAAACTTCTGTTTCAAAACTTCGATTTGTTGCGCGTTGGTATCGCAAAACACGATATCAGCTTCTTTAGCAATGCCTGAAAGGATGGCACCCCGCGCGATGGCGGTTGCCATTTGACCACCTCCTAAAAACCCAAATTGCAATTGATTCATGGAAATCACCAGAGATCCTTTAGCACTTCTGTTGTCGCTTGTGATTTGTTGAGAACATAGAAGTGGACCCCTGGGATTCCACTTTTCAGGAGTTCTGCAACTTGCAATTGCGCGAATTCAACGCCAGCTGAGAACTGCCAATTCGTATCGAAGTTCTCACCCAGTCGTTTCACAAACGAATCCGGCAGTTTGGCTTTGCACAGGGATGCGATGCGTTGGATTTGGGAAAGATTCGTGACCGGCAAAATTCCTGGAACGATTGGGATCCGAATTCCAGCGGCGATGCAGCTGTCTCGAAAACGGAAAAAGTCTTCGTTGATATAGAAAAGCTGGGTCACAATGACATCCGCACCGGCATCGACTTTTCGCTTTAGGTTTTCGAGATCCACTTCCGCGCTAGGAGCTTCTTGATGTACTTCCGGGTAGCCAGCAACTGCAATTCCCAACTCCGGAAAATCGGACCGAATAAGAGAAACAAGTTCATTAGCATACTTGAGCCCGCCTTGAGTTTGATGGAACTCCGTTTGGCCTTTGGGCGGGTCGCCTCGCAATGCGACAATATGCTCGGTGCCCTGCGCGATAGCCGTTTGTAAGTATTCGCGAAGCTGCTCAACCGTTGAACCGACACAAGTCAGGTGGGATGCTACCGGAATGTCGAATCTGGACTTCACCTCGCTGAGTATTTGCAAAGTTCGGTCGCGGGTCGAACCACCGGCTCCGTAAGTGCAGGTGAAAAAATCTGGCGAGAATTCAATCAGTTCGGCGACTGCGTTCAGCAGTAAATCCACACCCTCGTCCGTTTTGGGTGGATACAACTCGAACGAAAGGCCCGGCTTATCTCCTTTGAAAAATTCTCCAAGCCCCATTTGAACATTCCTAGTCTATAAAATTCCAACGACTGTCAGGTGTCTTTTCGGGAAAATGCACCGTTCCTTGATCTCGACTGTATCAGAGTAACAAAAGCTGGCTTCCCTTCAAGATTCGAAACGACGCAAGTGTACCTGCCGTTTTAATCGGCGATTCACAAAACCTTCTGAACTTCGTAAAGTGTTTGCCTATTAGCCCATGTCACCACTTGCCAACTAACGGGCAGGAAGATACCCGCAAATGCACACTAAGCCATCTGAACCACTCACTGGCAAGCGAATCCTTGCTTTTATTGGCGATATCTATGAAGATCTCGAGCTATGGTACCCCAAGCTCCGGCTGATCGAAGCAGGGGCAACATTTATCATTGCCGGCGAAGAGGCTGCCACGGTTTATGCGGGTAAAAACGGTTATCCGTGTAAATCAGACATTCGAATCGACGATGCAAACTCTAGCGACTTCGACGCAGTGCTATTGCCAGGCGGTTTCATGCCGGACCGTTTGAGGCGACTTGCCAAGGTGAAAAAACTAATTGCGGAGTTCTCGGAGCAGGAGAAGTGCGTTGCTGCGATTTGTCATGGAGGATGGCTTGCGATCTCTGCTGGTGTCTACGCAGGAGTTCGAGTCACAGGATCGCCTGGAATCAAAGACGATCTCGTCAATGCCGGGGCAATATGGGAAGACGCGCCCGTTGTGGTCGATCGGCATTTCGTCAGTAGCCGAAAACCAGACGATCTTCCCTGGTTCGCACATGCGATGATTGAGGTGATTCGAAATGAGGGGCATTCAAACAAAAAAGCCGGCTCCGCGTAATGTTGGCTACGCAAGTCCGGCGTTTTGTTTTTTTGCAGCAGGGGATTCACGAGAACCATCACCATGCGTTTTTAATTTAGGATCAAGCGGCGCGACGTACTGGACTTTGTTCTTGGACTGGAGGTGGGGCTTGCCAATTTGGCTCCAGTTCATTTCTTAGGATTCTAATGTGCGATGGAGCTTGTACTCCAATTCGCACTTTATCACCGTTGAGACGAACAATCGTCACAATAATATCATCGCCCAGATGAATGCATTCGGATTCTCTTCTGGACAATATCAACATAACTGAGATTCCATTCCCATAGTCGTTGGTGTGGGTTGAGGGAGCCATTCGCCACAGCAACCCAAACTGCTGAAGCGAATTCCATGACAAAAATCTAGCTTATGCTGCGGAAAGCACTAAATCTTTAACGCAGCGAATGCCAGCACTTTGGCCAGTGGAGTCATAAAACAGAACCCTAGCAGTCTCGATATCAAAGACCGCAGTCAATCGAATACTGCGAGGGCCATGTAAACAATAAAATATTCCGCAGGGGTTACCCTGCTTACGTAGTAGTTTTTCTGTTAAAGGAAATGCTTTTGCAAGAAGTTGGTTTTTGCAACAAATTTCTTCTTCAACAATTTCCCGAATATGGATGAACTTAGGCAATTAAAACCACCCATGCTGCTGGAGTATCATTTCCAAATACCATGTGCGATACAAAACCTACGCTCTGCTTCCCGATTCGCTGCCGCGAGTCGTGGAGGAGAAGCGAGTTAGGTAGGATATTCTATCGGCTGACATCGGCACACATTCGATCTAGGATTGGGTGACATCGCGGACAAATCCAACTTAAGGGCGTTAGCGTTCGTACCTTAGCGCAAAGCCGATCAATAGGCACTTCCCTCTAGGGATCCGAAGAAATCGGCTCCTAAGGTTGTTTTCGCTCACGTTGCATTTCCTAATCGCATCAAGGCGGATTCTTTCATAGCAGTGGTTTTCGGGGTGGAGTAGAATCATGGGGTTGAGCGGACCAAATGTCAGCGATAGTCTGATCCAACGAGAAGAGATCGACAAAAAAGCTATTGAAACGAAAATACGATGGAATCACCAAGCGATAAATCAGCAAGCGATAAATCTCTGCCCAGATCACTCGCTAGCCCGAAAAAGGATGTTCTGTCCAAACTTTGCAACGAAGAACTCTTAAACCACCTTGCAAATTCCCCTTGCGCAAACAGAAATATTCCAAAACAGCAGTCGCTCGAGGAATACCTTCGCGAGAGCACACCATCTTTGGGCTAGCGACCTTCGGCTAATGAATATTTCGAGCTAGTAGAGTAACGCTATATAGTACGACTGCGGTCACGATGACTGTTCCGAGAATCAGTACTTGACTCGCCCGGGCGAGATTGCGACGGGCGATGATCTGCGAGATAATGGAGACAAAAGCCACCAAGGTCATCTTGAAGAAGACCATCCCCTGCACATTCCAACGACTCAAAAAAAAGTTGGCAATGGGGTTGGCCTCGTGACCTCCAAATCGCAATAGCGCGTACGTCGCGAAAATATCAAGCACGCTTATGAGAATGAAAATATTTGTTTCGTTTTGGAGCGGTAGATTACCAAAGAAAACGTGCCAAAGACCATGAGGGGACCTGCGAGGCACACTTGGTTCTGTAGGGTGGTGTACTTTTGATTTTGATTGTCCAGATTCAGCCTCGCATGCTCCAGGATTGGTCGAGGATCCTTCGGTCGTGGATTTTGTGGAGGGCTCTGAACGCTTAGCGCGTTTCACCTCTTCATCCGTGGCATCTTGGTCAATGCCAATAATCTTAAAGGGATCCAATATCGGGACCTTTGCAACTTTGGGAGTCAACGATCGTTTCCTCCACCAGCTCGCCATTTGGGTAAAAAAGTTTCGGACCTGCTGCGACCGTTGACGTCGACGAATTCAAACGCTGCCGAACCATTTGCGTTGAGCGGCGAACGGTTCGAATGCAGCTGCAATTTCAGGCGGAGCAACGGCGGCATTGATTGGAATCGTAGTATGAATCCTTTTTGCACCTTTGGGCAAGTGCTCGTGTCCGTCATGAGTCATGGCCATTGCAGCGCCGGCAACTAGAACGCAAAACAATGTTACAACTAAAGAGTATCGATTCATTTTTTTGACGTTCCTTTTTGGTTAGTCACGCCGTCGTTTGGACGGCTAGGTCGGGCTGGCTGGTTTGAAAACCAGAAGAAACCTACGATTTGCAGCACTAACGCTATGCTGATTGTTAAGAAAATGTTAAGATTTAGGTTGGGCATATTTTCCCTCCTTCGACGATTCCTGTCGATTTTACCACCTTGTTAAGGTCTGGAGTCGATCACAAGTCGGGCAGAGCCTAGTTTGCCAGCAATCCGTGGTCGGCTTTTTTTGATCTCGGGTTTGAGGTAGTAAGATTAGGGGTGGGAAAAGTTTTTGAAATTCATCTTCCTACCTAAATTTTCCTACCTAGACAGACTCACTCGGACAATCTCGATCAATTGCTGCTATTCTTTACCGGGCCCGAGTTATGATCGACGTCCATCATCCACCAGGCCGGTGTCGCTCGCTTCTTGTTCCTCGTCATGCACGCACATTTTGCCCTCCAGGCTTTCGAATTGTCTTGCAATGGTTCGGGGTGGCTGACGCCCGCTCGCTTACACTTTAATCTTTGTCGTTAGCTTCGGACTGCTTATTCAGCGACTTCGTCGACGAATTCTGGCCTAGGGCTAGTGCCAATGCCACTCACTTTAAACAATTGTCGCTGTCCTCGGGCTTCGTATTAGGCGAATTCGCCAGCGAATTTAGGCCCGGGGCTAGCGCCCACCGGTTCACGAAATCGCACAGTGAGAGCCATTTGGCTAGCGCCTAATGGCTTATGAATAATCCCGACTAGCAGCTTGCCCTGTGTGATTTTACAGAGCGAAATCCTACGTCCCGCGGTAGATAGACCAGGTTGTTCCCTCTTTGCCGTCTTGCAATGCGATGCCTATTTGAGTTAGTCCGTTGCGGACCGAATCGGACATCGCAAAATCTCGTTTCACTCGGGCTTCCGCTCGCACTTGAATCAAGAGTTGCATGAGTCCATCGAGAATTTCCGAGGTCCCATCGTTGCTGTTCGACTGCTTGGGAGGCTTGACGAATACTCCGAGAATGGCACCAAGCTCTTTGAGAATGCTCATTCCACTCACGAGCAATGCGATGTTTTCCTGCGACCGTTTGGCGGTTTCCTCGAGTTGCTCCGCGTCGATGAATCGATTCATCGATCGAGCGATTTCGAACAGGTCACCTGTCGCACCCCCCGTGTTAAAATCGTCGTCCATCTTCGATAAGAACGACTCTCGCAAACGTACGACTTCAGCGATCGCGTCGTTCTTGGCGGTGGGCGCGGTGAAGGTGTCTCGATGTTTGTTAATGGGTAATTGGTTCGCATCGTAAAACGAGAGTCCCGAAATACGTTCAAATCGTTGGATGAGCCGATAGAACGCTTCGAGGGATGCTCCTGCTTCGGCGAGTGGTTCTTCACCAAAAAGAGTGGTCGAACGGTAGTGCGATCGCAACAGAAAGAATCGAATCCGCTCGCCCGTGTGGCGCTCGATCAATTGAGCCAAACCGCCCGCACCTTTACTGCGAGAGATCTTGGTACTGGCAGCATCAGAAGCCTCGGTGTGTACGGCGGCGGCAGTTGGATTCGATTGAGATTCGTCCCTGTCGTTCTTTCCACCGACTTTGCCTTTTGCGTCCGAGGCTTGCATGAGTCCGTTGTGAAGCCAATAGGTGACCATGGGTTGTCCATGGCAGCAGCGGCTTTGAGCCAATTCATTTTCGTGATGCGGGAAAACGAGATCGAGTCCACCGCCGTGAATATCAAATGTCTTGCCCAAGATGCGGCGGCTCATGGCCGAGCATTCGATATGCCATCCTGGCCGACCAAGTCCCCACGGACTTTCCCAGCTCGGCTCATCCAGCTTGGCCGATTTCCACAAAGCAAAGTCGCCGTTCGAGCGTTTTCGCGATGCGGCATCGCCACCGTCCCCTTGTTGGGAATCGGCCGAACGATTGCTCAATCGTCCGTATTCGTTGTCCTTTAAGACATCAAAGTACACATCGCCACCGCTAGCGTAGGCAAAATCGAGTGCGATAAGCTCTTGAACGAACTTGATAATTTCATCCATGTTGTCCGTGGCACGCGGCAAGTGGTCGATCTGATCGACGCCTAGCGACTGAAGGTTGGCCAAGTAATCGGCGGTCATGGCGGTTGCGAGTTGGAACATGGAAATTCCTTTCTCGCGAGCCCGGTTGATGAGCTTGTCGTCGACGTCGGTGATGTTGACTACCCATGTGACATCGTAGCCACAATAAGCCAGAAATCGCTTGATCGTGTCAAAGATGACGGGGCCGACCATGTGTCCAATATGTGCTTCCGCGTAGACCGTGGGTCCGCACAGATACATGCCAACTTTGCCAGGCTGCAACGTCTGGAAAGGCTCTTTGATTTTGGAGAGCGTGTTGTAAATTCGAATCGTGTTGGTGGTCACGGTGGGGATGGTTAATGACAAGAGGATAGAAAAAGACAGGGAAGGCAGATTCTAGCAAATCCCTATTAATTCAGGATGGTATGTCCAGTATCGAGCCAAGTACAGGTCATTTTGAATTGCATCCCAACTCATTACTAGCGGAATTGATTTTATTGATCTCTATGGCAACGCTTTACAAGAAATGATATCCATCCCTTTCTGCGCACTCACATCTCAAGAGCCATGTTGAGAACCGTACCAATGAAAGCTAAGTTTTCCGCGATTCTGATTGTGATCGCGACCAACTGTATTTCAGGCTGCAAGACGATTCGTGGGGTGGAGCAGTGAAAATGCGATCATTGGGGACTTCATTCTTGGGCTAGTGCGTCATACAGCCTAATCAGGCAACCGGCCAATAAGAACGTACCAACGAACCCACAGCAGTTCGAGAAATGCTAGCGATACAATGGATCTGTCCGCAATGCTAATTGTCGTTTCGAATCGTGGATTTTCATATCGCTGGCGTTTTTCGAATTGCTTTAGCGCACTGGTTAGGATGCTGGTCGCTTCCGTTTTTGGCGGAAGGCCCTCAAGCTGTTGTCACCAAGGAGTATGCAGAGGGCAAACCCCGCAAAGCGGAAACGCTGTTTGGTTGGAATCGCTATGCCGTTACTCTCGACGTCCGGTTCGAAAAGTCCTTCCAATCGAGAAGGTTCCTCAAACCGATGCAATCTTTAGCAACGTTCAGGCAGCTCACCAACGGGCCGCGAACGGTGGAGCGTCCGGATAGTTCCCCACCATTGCATTCAATGAATTTTAGACAATGAAAAGTCCAAGGCCTGTTTCAGCCGTCGA
>CAMDKL010000101.1 GCA_945900945.1 Pirellula staleyi DSM 6068 | reverse complement strand
GACAATCACAACCTCTTTACCCATGGCTTCCAAGATCCCGGCCATCCCTAACTCGCTGCCGAGGGCGTCACAATCAGGACGAATATGGCTCGTGAGGACAAACCGATCGTGTTTGCGAATTAGCGAAATCAAGTTTTCCCAGTCTAAAGTCATATAACAAAGCATTTCATAACGAGAATTGTGTTCCATGCAAAGGAACGTCTGTGTGTGTGCGAACCGTTGTCGAAAGACTATTCGGTTTAATTGGGCCAATTATAGCACTTTGGCTGCGTTCAGCGACAAGGTTCGTGTTTCGATAGGATTCGTGGCTATACTTTTGCAGTCTTTCATTTGTTTTACTGGGTCACTTTCCATGATTGCCGCCGCAACTGCCGCCCACTTTGAGCCTCTTCCCAAAGATCTCACCGCGTCCATCGCGTTCGAACGGCTCAAGCATTTGCCGTTCTGCTGCTGGCTCGATAGCGCCCTGGTCGGTGACAAGCAATCCCGATATAGCTTTTTGGCTGCCGATCCGGTCGACGTCCTTCGAGTGGATCGAGTCGTGGCCGATCCACTGGCCAAGCTGGAACAGTGGATCGAATCGTTTCAATCGATAACCGTTCCTGGACTGCCACCCTTTCAGGGAGGCGTGGCTGGTTTTATGGGCTATGAGTTGGGCCGCTGTTTCGAACGTGTTTCGGCGGCGAGGCACAATGAATTCGATTTGCCGTTGGCCACACTTGCACTCTACGATGTTGTTCTAGCCTGGGATCATAGCACCGGGGAGGGCTGGATTATTTCTCAAGGGTTTCCCGAATTATCATCCACCAAGGCTCGCTTGGAGCGCGCAAAAACTCGGTGCGAGGATTTTTCGAAGTTGCTAGCGATGTACGATTCGATCTCAAGCAAACCAACTATTGCCTCTCGGTCCGTTCTACCGATACATCAAGTTTATGCGATGGCGCATGGCCTGACGGCTCCCCAATTTGAAACCCGTTTGGGTGGCGGCTGGCTCGGGAATTTTGACAGCTCCGGCTTTCGAGATGTGGTTCAAAAGGCACGCGACTACACCTATGCTGGCGATATTTTTCAAGTCAACTTATCGCAACGATTGCTTTGCCCGGCTCGATGCGATTCGGCATCGCTTTACCAAAGGCTTCGGCACGTCAATGCGGCTCCATTTGCAGGCTACTTTGATATTGGATCTGCCCAAATCATTAGTGCCTCTCCCGAACGATTTCTTCAAGTGAGGGACAAATGGATCGAAACACGTCCTATCAAGGGGACGCGTCGGCGCAGCGGGGACGCAGTCGTGGATGCCCAGACAGCAAAAGAGTTGCTGAACAGTGAGAAAGACCGATCCGAAAATATCATGATCGTGGATCTACTGCGCAACGATTTGTCTCGAGTCTGCGAAATCGACTCGTTGAAGGTAACTCAGTTGTGCGATGTCGAAGCGTTTCCGTTCGTGTTGCATTTGGTAAGCAGTATCCGCGCTCGTTTACGCTCAGAAGCAAGCGTGACGGAATTGGTTGCGGCGATGTTTCCTGGCGGAAGCATCACGGGTGCTCCTAAAATTCGAGCGATGGAAATCATTGCGGAGCTAGAACCAACGGTTCGCGGTCCTTATTGCGGCTCGTTGGGCTACTTCAGTTCCGACGGCAGCATGGATTGGAATATTCTCATTCGCACACTCACCGCATCGCGCGGTTGGTGGCAATTTCAAGTCGGAGGTGGAATTGTGGCTGACAGTGTGCCTGAACAAGAAGAAGAAGAAACGTGGACCAAAGCCGCAGGACTCGTCGCCGCAATCAACGCGTCGGTAGAGTAGTGGCTCAAGTATTACTCTGCACCCAACACAATATCCTCATAGATTTCCAGTAGAGGTAGCTCAACCGAGATCAGCGCTAGACGCAATGTACTGTCGAGTCCTTTAGTAATCGACAACAACCCGTTGCCATCCGATTGACCTGTAAAACACTCGACTTGTGAATCCTCTTGGGAGACCAAAACGTATTCATCAAGCGACTCTATTTGTCGAAAGAAATCGAATTTCTTGCCTCGATCGTAGCCCTCGGTCGATTTCGAAAGCAGCTCAAAAATCACGCGCGGATTGACGATTGCATCGACGTCCTGAGCATCCATTTCAAGCTCACCGCAGATAATCGATACGTCAGGGTATGTTCCCAATCCACTTGCCAAAATGCGAATTCTCTGATCGCTATTGAAAGGGCGGCACGGAGAACCACGCAAGCGATTTCTCAGGCTTGCAACCAAATGAACTCCGATCGAATTGTGTCTAGGAGAACTTCCAGCCATTGCAAAAATTAGCCCACCGTAGTACTCGTTTTTTGTGTCGGCAACTCGCTCACGAGCTAAGTATTCATCCTATGTAAAATGCTGTTGGGAAACTGCGGACATGTTAATATCCTGTTCAATGGTGGGGACTTCATGCGCCGAATGGCGATGACTTTGCTGGTTTCGTGAACCGGTGGGCGCTAGCCCCGGGCCTAACTTCGCTGGCATTATCGAATAATACGCAGCCCCAGACTGGTTCTATGCTCGATACTGACGGCAATATTCATAAACCGCCATAGTGGTCGCGGTAGCCACATTGTAGCTGTAGGGTTGGCCGTAGACTGGAATTTCAACCACATGATCCAAGCGATCGAGTTCTTGCTGCTCCAGACCTTCTCGTTCGGCTCCAATGACTAATGCCGTTTTTTTTGAAAATTCAAATTCGAATAGGCAAGTAGAGTTTGTTGTTTGTTCCAAACCTACGCATGTGTAACCGTCTTCATGCAGCTGCTCCAATACAGGAGTGAGAGATCTTCGTAGAACAATCTCCACGACGTCGATTGCATCTCTAGCAATTTCGCGATCCACTTTTCCTTGCCCGCATTGAATGACACGCGTTACACCTGCGCAGCCGGCAAGTCGAACGATTCGGCTGAGATTGACGTTGCTACGCATCGGTGCCAGAACCAGCAACAGCTCTCTAGGCTCAGCCAACTGGGTCGGCGGTTTGTGGCGAAGGTGTTCAAACTTGCTCATAACATCAACGCATCGAGACGTTGCTGAACCAAGGCTAACAGAGCGTAATCGCTATCGGGCCTCGCCAGTGCACCGGGCGGTATCGAAGCATGCTCAATCACACCGCGTTGTGTCAAAAACATCGCGCAGTTGTGCTTGTAGGCAGGGACCGGATCCCGAAATGCAATGAAACCCAAATACTGCAACCAATCATTCATCTCATAAAAACGCATATCACCCTCAGCCCAATATTTATCTCGAAGCGCAAACGCTTCCGGATAGAATGCGGAAAGTCCCAACAGGTAGTCGCTGCCCCACTGAACCATGTCGATTGCAAGATCATTGCCTGTGTAGACGCGGAAATCGGGCCGTTCTTGAGTTTTGATGGCCAGTCGCTGCCACTCTTGTTCGCGTGACAAGGAAGAATGTTTAATGCCGGTTAGGGTAGGAATCGATAGCAGTGCACGAAATGTATCCAGGTCATAGATTTCGCCAAAGGGAGCAAACATTTTGCCTAACTCAAAGCCGAGCAGCTCATCGCATTCCTTCGCGACTTTGCGGTAAGCATCTACCAACTTATCTTTTGGTAGCTGTGTCAATTTCGTCGATTGGAACAGAATTGGCGTCCCGTCCGACTCCTGAATCGCGATGCATTGATCGATATAGTTGCGTACCACGTCGCCTTGCAGATCTTCGACAAACGCGCCAGCAACGAACGGTCTGCCCGATGCCAATTGCGATACCAACAGTAGGACTTCGGTCCGTTGCTCTGGACTCAAAAGATTCGCATAGCCTGTGTCCATGTTGATGGCGGGCGTCAATCCGGATTTCCACGTCCGCTCAAGTCCGACCTGATACGAGTCAAAATCGATTCGGCTATTCGGCTTCCAAGGTAGAAGCACCGCAGAAATGCCTTTGATCGTTCGCTTGGGTATGACGAGAGGTATGTTTGACATTATTAACCCAATTACCCGTTTCAAAGCGAATCAATTTAACCTGGCGAAATAGATTTGACGAGGTGGGATTCCCCTGAAACAGGATACAATTGCTCGACGCGAGAAGTTAGTTCTGTTAGACTCCTTAAGTCCGTTCGCATGCGGCCCTGAAGAAAATCGATTCTCCCTCCCAAATTGCCAGCCTCTTATGATTCAGGCCGCTCACGTCCAATCGTACTTGATAAGCTGTTTGGTAGTTCTTGGCATTTGTTTCCATGTGCAAGCGGGTGAGCAATCGACCGAGTCCCAGACGGCGTCTCGCGTGGGAGGAGGTCTTGAGCTCGTCCGAATTGGGAGAACTCCATTGACTCAAATTAAAAAGGGAGGCGTATTCGCATTGCGGGCTACGGTTCGCAATTTAGGCTCTACACCTGCGTTGGGCCAACTTGTCGGTAGGCTCAGCGGACAAGTGGGCGAGGAAGATCGTCGGCACGTTGAATTGGCGGCGGGCGAACAGAAAGAGTTTGACTTGCAGCTGCGCATTTCAGCCAGCTTTAAAAACGCACTTGCCAACGTCATCGTCACTCTAAATGCGATTGAGAACGGCCGCGAGGTCTTGTTGCAGCAAGGTGATGAGCCTGTAACTCAAACGCTGACAGGGAAAGTGGACGATGACCATGTGGCAACTGCGATTTCGTTGCCGCCAGAGCCACCGGATGGGCCCTATTGGCGATGGCCGCATGCAGAGGAGTATGCACCCTACGAGATAATCGTAGCTGCTCGAGTCGATTCAGGATTATCCCGAAGATGCATCTCTATCGATAGTGAACCGTTGCCATTAAACTCAACGGCCTGGCAGGGAATTGATTCGCTGATCATTGGGAATCCGGAGACTTTAAAGGATGCAGCGACATTGGCTGCTGTGCAATATTTTTTGCAACGCGGGGGGCGTGCATTGGTCATGCTCGACCTCGTTGATACGGATTTGGTTCGTGACTTATTGGTACATGGTCAGCAATGCGAAACAGTGGATACGGTAGATCTAAACCATTTTGTTATGGAAGTCCGTTCTCCGATCCAGTTTAGTTTGAGCGATCGCACGATGGACAATGACAAGCCGATGCGAATGAAGCGTGTTTTGCAGCAGGGCGGGAGAGTTACTCATTCGATCGATGGCTGGCCCGCTGCGATCTGTATGAAAGTGGGCGATGGAGAGTTGCTACTCACCACGCTTGAAAGTAGCGCTTGGCTAACGATTCGCGCAGTGCATAAGACCGAAGATGATAGAAATAGAGCCAATTTTACGGTGCCACTTTGGGGTGGAACACTGTCAAATGAGCTTAACTCGCAACGCCTTCCAGAGCAGATTGACGCGGTTGAGTTTTCTTATCCAATCGAATTGATTGGCACCCCGGTGGTCTCGCGCAGCCTGGTAGGCGTTGTGTTGACGGTGTTCTGCGTCATGCTAGCTGGCGTGGGTGTTTGGAATGCGTTTTCTGGTGATTTGAAAAGAGTCGGGGTGCTCGCGCCTGCATTGGCGCTAATCTCATCCGCACCGTTATGCCTAGCAGCCGTGTGGTCTAGAAAGGATATTCCATCCATGGTGTCGGAGCTGCAGTTTATTCAGTTTTGGCCGAACGGTGGTGGGATAATGCGTGGCAAAGCAGCCGTTTACCTTGGAGCAAGTCGTTCGATCGATTTGGTTGGGAAATCGGATGGTTTTGCAATTCCATCCGAAAACATTGAGAGCGGAATTCGTTGCATTACCACGACGGATTTTCAAAATTGGCGACTTGGCAACACGGATTGGCCTCCGGGAACTTGGCGTTACAAAACAGAAATTGGACTGCCTCAAGAATTCTTTGCTGCACCGGCGAGGTTAACAGCCATGGGACTGGAATTAGAACTGCCTCAAGGCTTGCCATCGCAAGCAGAGGATATCGTGGTCAGCTTCACTCCCGGTGCGCCTTGCATGGGCAATTTGATCGATCAAAACAATCGTCTCTTGGTCGATGGCAAATTGCCTGCTGAACAAAACAGATGGACGTCGGCCTCAATCGTAAGCGACGAACAAGGGCGGCGAGCGTCGGTGTACAATGAACTTTTTCGGCAATCCGAAACCCGCCGGGTCCCGCCATTGCGCACTTTGTACTTTTGGACTCAACTGTGGCCACAATCGCCAAGTTGGAATACGGACCTTAAACGAAGAGGTGCTGCGTTGGCGGCAGTTCCGATCCAACTGGCAACTCCCGATGTCGGTTCTGACGTACTTATTCCCTACCCGCTTATCAAAATTGAGGCTCAAGAAGGCAATATTGCAATCAGCAACATATTGAACTACCGCACGGGGCATTGGGCAGACGAAGCTTCGATGGAAGCGAAGGCGGATTTGGCCTTTGTTTTGCCTCCTGAAGTAGTGCCATTGGCGGCAACCTCTATCAAAATTGATTGGGATATCGAAGCGCCGAAACGAAATGTAAAGCTCATATGGTCAGCAAACGATTCGCCGGTGATGCTCGTCGAGTTAACCAGCCCTTCTATCCCTTGGAGTGGAACGATTGTTGATCCTCGCGTGATGCAGGATTTATCCGACGGACGATTGAATCTGAGAATCGAAGTCACCAACGGTGGCGGGTTGGAAAATTCGTCGCAAAATAGCTACGTTAGCTGGCGAATTAAGCACCTACGAATTTCGGTCTCAGGCAAGACACTTCCTCGAAACGACTTAGTCCTACCAGCCAAGAAATAATTGCAAAAGCTATGTCCGAGCATGTTGTTGAAACCAAGAGTTTGTCCAAACACTATGGCGATTTCATCGCGTTAGACGAATTGTCGATTCATGTGGATCGCGGTCAGATCCTCGGTTTCATAGGTCCGAACGGAGCGGGCAAAACAACGACGATCAAGATCCTCGTGGGACTTTCTCGTCCGACATCCGGGACCGCATTTATCGCAGGGGTCAACTGCAGCGAAAACGCATCCAAGATCAAGCGCTTGGTCGGATACATGCCCGACCAATTCGGTTCCTACGACAACATGCGTGTACACGAGTACCTTGATTTCTTTGGAGCCATTTTCGGTTTGAAACGACGTGACAGATGCAAACGCATTGCTGACGTTATGGAACTTACCGACACTACGTACATGCAAGATAAATTTGTGGAATCATTGAGTCACGGAATGCAGCAACGAGTTGGTATTGCCAGAACGCTATTGCACGATCCTGAAGTTCTCATATTGGACGAACCCGCTAATGGTCTTGACCCTAAGGCACGAATCGATATGCGGCAATTGCTGCTCCGTCTCGCGAGCGAAGGAAAAACGCTAATAGTTACTAGCCATATTCTGCCCGAACTTGCTCGTATTTGTAATACGGTAGCAATAGTGAGTGGCGGAAAGGTGCGAGCCTTTGGTCCGCTCGATGAAGTCATGCGCAGTCTTTGCCCATTGCGCAGTTACGAAGTTCAACTTGCCATGCCTGAACAGTTGGACCGGGCTTCCGAGATACTGGGCAAGATATTGAAATCGACTGAGCCGATTACGCTAAGTCGCACGGAACGCGTGTTGCGATTCCCGACGGTGCGTTCGGAAAACGAAATAGCGCATGTTTTACGAGGATTGGTTGCCGATCATATTTCAGTTTCGCAATTTCGTGAGGTTACAAGCGATCTTGAAGATGCCTTCCTTTCGATTTCCGCCGATAATGCGTCAACTCCAAACGCGGCGGATCGGATTGACGTGGGGGCAGGTTTGGCTGCAACCTAGATCGTGTTTAAGACTTATTTTCATCACTTCGATTTGGCATTATTGGCGATCCCGTGAATTCCATCCTGTTTTTAGAAAATCCGATTCTTAGACGCGAGCTATTTACGCGTCTGCGAAGTCCGAAAACTTTTTTGGCAATCCTGTCCGTCGCTATCCTTTCGTCACTACTCGTATTGTTGCGTTGGCCTTCCGATGCCACGATCGACCTCATAAGCCAAGGTTCATTGCAAGTTTTTCGTCCCGTTGCGTTTGCACTTGCAGTTGCAGTCATGATGCTGATCCCCGCGTTTCCCGCGACCGCGTTGGTGAGCGAACGCCGTCGCGGCACGCTTTCGTTACTTTTAAACTCTCCGACAACGCCTTTTCATATCTACCTCGGTAAGTTCGCGGGCAACGTGCTATTGGCGTTCATCATCTTTTCGGCCTGCCTACCCGCACTTGCGGGCTGTTATGCGATGGGAGGGATTTCCCTGGTTGATCATATTGGTCCGTTATTGCTTGTCCTCTTTGGAATGGCGGTTCAATATACCGCAGTAGGGCTTTGGGTCAGTGTTCTCGTCAACTCGGCTGATGCGAGTCTGCGATGGACCTACGCCACGGTCTTGGCCTTGGCCGTTCTCTCGATTGGGCCGACAGTTTTTGTTGGGAAATTGACCGGCATAAAATCGTTATTGGCACATTGGATGACCGCTATTTCACCGATTTCAGCATTGCAAGCCATTACAGGTTCGCAGGCACAAGCCGGAGAGATCGGCATATCGACGAGTTGGATTGAGTTCTTGGGTGTTAGCTTGGTCATTACCGTATTTCTGGCAGTTTTTACGTTGATTCAATTGGACCCGAGACTGCTAGAACGCGCTCGACCGACGGGCAAGGTAGTGGGCCGAACACGGTCCGTCAAACCCTTCGGCGGCTGGTTTCGGCGCGTCTCCTACTTGGTCGATCCACAACGGACAAAAGCCAGTATCCCCTGGTGGCTCAATCCGGTGATGGTCAAAGAGTTTCGCACTCGGAAATTCGGACGCCTACATTGGTTGCTTCGCCTAATTGCCGTCAGTGGAATTGTTTCTTTACTGCTAACCGTCGTAGCTGCGACCGGGACGGTCAGTTGGGGAGTCGATCGCATTGCTCCCACCATGGTTTTGTTGCAAGTTGCCTTGTTGTTATTGCTCGGGCCGTGTCTTGGGGCCAACCTCATCGCGGCGGAAGTCGAAAGCGGCGGTTGGGAGTTATTACGTGCATCACCAATATCTCCACTTAGAATATTAGTGGGTAAGCTGATGAGCACTATTTGGACGCTACTTTTGATGTTGCTCGCAACGCTACCGGGATATTTGGTGATGGGTTACATTCAGCCGGCGATGAGTGGACAAGTCGGGAACGTTTTGATCTCGCTGGTGATCGCCGTTTTCATGGTGACGACCTTGAGCGCATGTATCAGTGCCTTTTGTCGAACCACCGCCGTTGCCACGGCGACCAGCTACGCGGTTTTGCTAACACTCTTTGCTGGTACCTTATTGATTTGGGTAGCCCGAGGCAAGCCGTTTGGACCACTTTTGGTGGAACGAGCCCTACTGTTGAATCCAGCCGCAGCAGCGTTGGCCGAGATGAAGACTCCAGGGTTTGAGCTTTACCGTTTGACACCCGATAGTTGGTACGTTGGTGCTGGAATCAGTTTCGTTTGTCTAGCCATTCTCACCGCAAGAATTTGGCGCATGACACGCCCAAACTGAACGGAACGTTAGTGTCCGTCATGACATGAAACGCTACTTAATCAATCCCTAAGGTGTCCTATGTTTTCAAAAGCGAGCTTCCTTTTTTGCAACCTGTTGTTTTTTTGCATCTTGTTGCTTGCACCGCAGTCCATTTCTCTTGGACAGCAGACGCAGTTCCTACAACATCTATGGGAAGTGGACCCACCCCTTGGAAACATATGGGAAATCAAACAAACGAACCGCACGATACGTTTCGACGTTGAGTCATTGCGGTCTACTTATGCTGCGGACCGGTTGGAAGCCGCACAACAGATTTGCCTAGAACACAGCAATCCGAATTTTCGTCAGCAAGAAAGAGCCATTGAGTTGCTGATCGAAAGGCTTAAGTCGGGTGAGGAGTATTTGCAAATTAGACGCGCGATGTTCGCGGCTGCCGTATCCGTGGGTGATGAATCGCAGGCAGAAATGCTCTGGTCGCTTGCAAAATCAGACTCGGTGATTCTCTCTTTGGTTGAGAAAAATCTCGTTCAATGGAAAAGTGCTGCTGCTCTCAAAGTATGGCGGCAGCGACTCTCGGAACCCAATGCCAAGCCAACTGAATTGGCGACTGCTTTGGAAGGGCTCGCGGTCGTTGGCAATTCAGATGATCGGTTCGCGCTTCAGGAATTCATTGGTGCGAGCCGGACATCCGTCGCTAACAGGTACCTCGCTGCCTGTGCACTGGGCGCTATCGTAACGGAAGGCTTGAACGAGTTTGCGCAACAGGTTATTGATTCTGACTTGGAGCAGAGGCAACTTATCGCCTCGCAGTTGCTTAGGTTGCACTCCGGAGCGATAACGGAATCGCAATTGAGGCAAATTCTCGCCGGTGGATCTGCAAGTGCACAACTGGTTGCGTACCGCTGTATGTCAGAACGAATACCGGATGTGGCCCGGGAATTTGCAAAGCAAATGACAACCAATTCGGATCCTGGGTTACGAACTATGGCTCTCGAACATTTGCAAAAGTTTTCTGACGACGAGAGTCTCGAAATCCAGGCTGCACTGTTGAGTGATCGACACCCAGCGGTAAGGAGTTTAGTCGCTAAGCATCTATTGGAAAAAGCCAAGCAGGGACAACGGGCGATCGTAGATGAAATTGTTGTTTCGCATCTGAACTCCGAGGTTTGGACAGGGATCGAACAGGCAATCGTTGTCGCGGTTGGACTTCAGGATCGAAGTCATTGCCAGTCGCTTCTTCGATTGATGGATTATCCTCGCACCGAGGTAAATCTGCATGCAGGCTGGGCTCTCATGGAATTAGCCAACGAACCCGAAATCCTAGCAGGCATGCTGGCCTATGCTGAAAAAATGACCATCGAATTAAAGAATGTCGAAAGCCGCACGTCCATCACAGAAACGGACCAGATTCGATTGAGCTACCTTCACGAGTCGTTCGGCAAGAACCGATATCAACCGGCTACTGAGATGCTCACCCAGTACATTCCAAAAACTGGGCACCAATTCGGAATCGTTTGTCGAGCGTCTGCAATTTGGGCTTTGGGAAAGCTAAACACAGGAAATTACAATAAAGCGCTACTTGCTAGTCTCTACAAACGAATCATGGATTTAAATCCGATCAACCCCGAGGATGCTCTCGTCCGATTTGCATGCAATTTAGCAGTCGGTGAAATGGCAAATCCGGAAAGTCGCGAAACGATCGAAAAGTACAACGAGGGGCTGCCAAACCCATTGGGTTACGCAGCAAATTGGGCTCTTTCGCAAATCGCACAAGCCACCAAAGGTAAGCCCGTAGAATGAGCCCAGGCTAGCGCCCAATGGCACTCACTTTCGATTGTGTTCTTGTAGCGGCAGGGCGCGAGCCCTCCGGTTTCGCAGTATCTACCAGACACTCACCGGACGGATCGCGCCGTACTGCTACCCAAGTCGGGATAAACGAGTCGCAAATGGGCTCGCCAGTAATGCACCGTTTTCGCTACCGAAGTAATGACGTTCTTAATCTCTTTCTTCACCCTAAATTCAGGACCAGCTGGCAGGTACAACACGGTTCCTTCCCTGCGAACCATCACGTTTTCGACGATGATTGCCCTCATCAACCAAACCGCCATCGCTTCATGGTCACATACAACTCCCACCCAACCCAGCTCCGCAACCTCGATCGTCTGCAGCCCCGTAACCATTTCGATGCCCCGTCGAATCTCTCGAACGACCAACTCATACGCGGATAAGTCTTTTTTCGCTTGTTCAGCCGTAATCGCTTCTAATAACCGGCCGCGATGTGGCGGGCCTCCCGCCAAAGCTAGGTCACAAAAACTAGTCCATATTTCATCCCAAGCTACTTCGCCAAATTTGTCGGAATGGATCTGAGCAGAGCCCATCGACCGCAACGCGACTTCATCCGTTCGTCCTTGATATTCGGGCGGCAGAATCGAATCCAATTCCATGTCGAGTGCGATCAGCCTTTTCTGCATCGCCCTATCCACTGCATTCAGTTTGTGTTGACTCGTGGGAAAGTAGCGTTCTATTGACCGAGTAGCCAACGCATCTAAATACATACCGACCACCACGTGGATCCAACCTGAGTGTCCAAGCACGCAAAACGATTTTGGTTGCTCGTGGGAAAATCGATTCCAAGTCCAGGCAACACCGAAGAGCTGGGGCGAAAGCTCAATTCCATGGAGCGAGCCAAGCTCCGAAAATAAGTCCGCCATTTGGGAAGAATTCATTCGCCATGGTAGCAGTACGACGTTTTTTACTCCGTCGGAATCCATCCTTTGGAGCACTTTGGCTAAACTGGGATTCTGCTTTTGCAAAAAGGCATATCGCACGTCCGAGTCTTCATCGGACTGCTGGCAGTAATACGCTAATGAAGCCACCTCCAATCCTTCGTCATGTCCGGAATCTTTCCCACGAGAAAGAAGGAGAAACGCAACACCCCCTGGTCCTCTGCCAGACTGTTCCAAGGACGCAAAGCTAGTTTTCGCTGCATCCAAAAAAGCGGGATAGAAAGCGTCCGCCCAGTCCTTGGTAGTCCAAGACCTAGCGATGAAAATGTTTACGCGACTGCCACCCGATCGCATCCAGCTGATGGCGGAATGCAATGCGAAGAGGTCGAATGGTTCCAAGCCAATAGGTAGGACGACAAACCGATGGAATCCTTGCTCGAAATACGATTGGATTGTTGGCCGTAGAGCGTCAAAACCTTCGGCATTGTTCGCCATTTGCACAATAGACACAGGATGCTGTAGCCGCTTGGACAATATCTCCGAGACCTGCTGCCAATGTTCCGGTGATGCAGAGATTACTGGAGATTGCAACGCCAGAATCGCAACGGTTTTCAGCTCAATTTCAGTCCCATTCATCCCTCGAATCATATTCTAGGGACGTTAGCGCAACAATGACTTATCCCCAAGAACCAAAACTTCATCTCGATTCGGAAATTGGGAAACTCGCTCGATCACCTGCGTCGACTCGGATAATTGGTCTTTAATTTTGGCGTAGTGTGTGCCGGTGGTTACCAAGATGGACGCCTTTCCCGCATTGGTAAACTGGATCGCCTCATCGGACGAATCACAGAAATCGACACCGCGTCTGAAGTAAAAAACCAGGGTTGGTCGAAAATAGCCAAATACAGCAACCTGCGCACCGCCGGAACTCAATTGCGAGCTCCATCTTTCGGCTAACAATTGTGGCGTTTGGAACCGGTCCAGCTCTGGTGCAACATACTGACAAAGTGTAACTATCATCGACAATGCCCCGACCGAAAACGCCCCACCCGATAGCCGAGGCCGATTGCTCCAAAGCAAGCACGCACCTAGGGATCCAAAAAGCACAATCGGAACTCCGGCGACACCCAGCCAAACAAGCCTCTGCTGAATAACTCGCTCTACGTCCATTCGGTCCAACAACGTTTGTCCGCTAAATACAACCATCCCAGAAAGAGGTATGCCAGCAGCGACCACGACACCGAACAGGATGAATAGAATCCATCCCGCGTTCAGCCAACCGCGACTGACGGAGTTCATGTCTTGAGTCCACAAAGCAAAGTAGCGACCAATCATGATCGCCAATGCAGGATAGGCAGGCAGAACGTAGTTTGGCAGCTTGGTGCTGGCCAACGAAAAAATGACCAAATACACCGCAGCCCAGCAGCTAACAAAGCGCACCGCTCTCGACTGCTTCGGCAATTTCCACTGACCGAACCAACTGATAGCCGTCGGAATCGCAAACGCGGACCATGGGTACAAACCGATTAGGCATGCCACCAAATAGTAAACCATTGGACCGCTATGGTTATCCATCGCATGCGACATGCGGCCAAGATGGTGGACACCGATAAACTCCCGCAAAAATTCACCGTCTGTTCGCCATTGAACCAGCAGATACCATGGAGCAGCCACGAGCAGCACAGTCGCTGCCGCCGTGAGCGGACGCATTTTCCAAACCGTCAGGAAGAATGCGTGCGGATTGTAGGGCTTCACAAACAACCAAAGCCTTTGGATCAGCGTACTCTGAACTGAGATATTAGGTTTATTCTCCGTAAGCAGAAACAAGCCGATGACTGCGGTTGGAAAGAGAAAGCCAATCGGACCCTTCGTCAAAACAGCCAATCCCATCACAGCATACGTGAGTATCCAAGTTTGCCATCGAACAGCTGAAAGCAGTTGATCTCGATTGTTCCCTGGGGCGGCAAAGTAGTCACAAACCCAAAAGTAGAGCGCCAAAACAGTAAAGAAGGTCAAATGCGCGTCGGCGGTCGCGGATCTAGCGACCATAGTAAACAGGACGCATGATCCTATCGCCAATCCAGCGAATAGTCCGGTGGTTGCATCAAACAGCTTTCGAGCGATAGCAAAGGTTAAAAAAATCGTCCCGAGCCCAAAGAGCGTCGACACGAATCTCGCGCCGAGTTCAGAAACGCCGAACGCTCGAAAACCAACCATCATCCCCCAGAACATCATCGGTGGTTTGTGCGCAAAGAGCTTACCATTGAACGTGGGGGTGATCCAATCGTTCCGAGCGTGCATCTCGGCAGCGGTTGTGGCATAGAAGCCTTCGTCTTGGTCCCATAGGTGCGTATTTCCGACTTGGATCATCATCACGCTAACGCCGACGATTAATAGACAGCTTAGAGGGAAAAAGCTTTCTTTTCGAATCATAGTCGATATTATGCTGCGCGTTTCGCGTCCGAATGCTGGGCATGGTTCTCGCTATCGCGATGAACTTGAGGTGCGCGATAAAGGTGTGAATTCTGATCGTCCGAAGAGTCTGGCGGATTGATCCACACTACGCGATTTGCACATCCCGACGCTTGAATATTGACCGAATCTCCGAGCACATAGAGCGGCCTCTGCTTGGTCTCGTCGTAGATACGTCCGACATAGTCTCCGACCAATCCAACGGCGGTGAGGGTCGCACCATTGAAGAGCAATTGGAAGCAAACGAGAGAACTCCAGCCAGGCGCCGTCGAGGTTACAAAGACTGCTGCGTATACAGCATAAAAGGAGTACCCAATTCCAAAAAAGGTCAGGAGCAATCCGGCAATCAAACACGCCTTGAGAGGCATCGCCGAGAACGAGGATATAGCGGTCCAAGCCAGCTTGGCCAATTTCATGGGGGAATACTTCGTTTCGCCAGCAGCTCGGGCAGGGCGATGGAATCGGATAATCGTTTCGCGAAGTCCCAACCATGCGACCAGACCTCGCATGAAGCGATGCTGTTCACGAAACTTTCGGATGGCTTGCACTGCACCGCGGCTAAACAATCGAAAGTCACCGCATTGTGGAGGCAGTCTCTCGTCAACAGCTCTTTGCATTAAGGAGTAAAAGGCCGATGCGGTTACTTTTTTGAATAGACTCTCGCCAGCACGTGCAATGCGCTGAGTTGAAACTACGTCAAAGCCTTGCTTGAATTGCTCGATCATCGACACAAGCAACTCCGGAGGATCTTGGAGGTCGGCGTCCATGACCACGACTGCATCTCCGTTTGCAAAATCCAATCCGGCAGTGATGGCGGCTTGCTGCCCGAAATTGCGGCTGAAGCCAAGCACCTTGACCCGGCTATCTTGCTGAGCCGCCTCGTTGAGTATGCGTCGCGTTGTGTCGCGACTACCGTCATCGATGAAAATCAATTCGTAATCGCAATCGATTTTTTCAAGAACAGACGGCAAGACTTGAAAAAGAACAGGAAGGACTTCCTGTTCATTATATACCGGCAGCACAATCGAAAGGAGCATCGTGATCGCCTTGGATTGACGAGAATTGCGTAGTTTGGAAATGGTCGAGTTATTGGATAGATAGCGAATCTGCGCTGTTCAGGTCAAGACGGAAAGTCAGCTTTTTATATATTTTGGGGGCAGGAACTGCTGTTCTTGACGCACTAGCCGCATCGAATTCGTCCTTTGCGGTGCGCTGCAAAGACATCGAGACGCACGGCAACGACTTTGTCATATCATCGCTGGAATAAACGCCTGATAAGTAGCGTCGTGTTCGGTTGGCCAGAGCTAATCACGTTTCTACAACTACGCCATTTTGCCAACTAAATTCCGCAAAGTCGCACCGTCGTGGCGACGGGGATGCACAATTGCGATGATGAGGAGTTGCAGCTTTGCTTTTTTTGGACTACCTCTTGCCCGTCATTCCGGTGGCCCGGTCGCTGCGGACCGCTATTCGCTCATGGATGTTATCGGCGAACGAGGCATGTCATTTTCCGACTATATTCCCGGTGTGGTGGTTTTTAATGCAAGGATTTTCATCGTACATTCCTCGTTGTTGCTCATTCGACAGCGGAGTTTCACTACAATAAGCAATCTGGGCCGATGCCGTATCTGGTGGTAGCCATTACGCAAAAAATGAAGAAATTCCTAAATGCCCGTCGATCCGTTTGAAACCCAGTCGCCCGACCAGCCAATCCCTCAAGGTGTTTCCGAAAAGAACGCTCTGCCGCAGCATATTGGCCGGTTTCGAATTGAACGGATTCTAGGCCAAGGCGGATTCGGGGTCGTTTACCTCGGTCTTGATGACCAGCTGCAACGCAAAGTCGCTATCAAAGTACCGAAACCCCAATTCGTCCAACGTGCCGAAGATCGCGAGATTTACCTTAAGGAAGCCAGAACCGTCGCAGGCTTGGAACATCCCAATATCGTTCCCGTTCACGAAGTCGGGAGCACGCCTGAGTGCCCCATCTACATCGTCTCGAAGTTTATTGTTGGAAACGACCTCGCCGCACACTTAAAGAGTAAATCTCCCGTTTACCAGCAAGCGGTCCAGTGGATGATCGATATCGCGGATGCATTGCGAGAAGCGCATCGCAAGGGTTTCGTGCATCGGGATATAAAACCGCAGAACATTCTCGTTGATCAAGACGAACGGGTCTATCTCGTTGACTTCGGATTAGCGCTTGCCGATCAGGATGTTGGCAAGCGACTGCCTGCTGGCGGTACACCCGCATACATGAGTCCTGAACAAGCTCGCGGCGAGGGGCACCGTGTCGATGGACGCAGCGATCTGTTTAGCCTTGGGGTACTCTTTTATGAAATGCTCTGTGGTCGTCGACCATTTCAAGGCGGTTCACAGCTTGAACTATCAGAACAGATCACAGAACTCGATCCAAAACCGCTGCGGCAATGGGTAGAATCGGTTCCTCAGGAACTGGAACGTATCTGTTTCAAGATGCTGGCCAAGCGCAAATCCGAACGCTATTCGAACGCTAAAGATCTTGTAGATGACTTAAAAGTTTTTCTGACGAAATCTCCGCTCGATTCGCTGTCCGTAGAGTCCGTGGGCCTCGCAAACGCGACTCCGACCAATACAAATATCACTAAAGGAGGTAATTCGGATGCAACCCCCGTCGCGGCAACGCCTACCTCTGGTTCGCGGACATTAAAGATTGTTCCCAAAGGTTTGCGATCGTTTGATCAACGGGACGCGGATTTCTTTTTGGAGCTGCTGCCTGGAGCTCGCGATCGTGATGGGCTACCGGAATCCGTTGGCTTTTGGAAGTCACGGATCGAAGAGCGAGACGCGGATCAAACGTTCGCAGTCGGATTGGTTTATGGACCATCTGGTTGCGGCAAGTCGTCGATGATGAAAGCGGGACTGCTGCCAAGGCTTGCAACCGATATCACACCGATTTATCTAGAAGCGACGGTTGACGAAACAGAACGAACGCTTCTGGCATTGATTCGCAAGAAGCTAGATAGTAGGGAAGCCGAAACGACCAAGAGCCTGGTCGACTTACTCCATGAGATTCGGCTTGGTCGAATTCTGCCACGAGGCAAGAAGATCCTCATGGTCATCGACCAATTTGAACAATGGTTGTTCTCGCATCCCAATGCTGCCGGTGAACCACTATTGGAATCACTTTTGCAGTGTGATGGCGTACGAGTCCAAGCGATCGTTATGGTCCGCGATGATTTCTGGATGGCTGCGACGCGGTTCTTTCGAGATCTCGATATTCCGCTCGAATGCAGCAACTCTGCGGCGGTCGATCTGTTCGACATCGATCATGCCGAGCAGGTACTAAAAGCGTTTGGTCGAGCTTTTGGAAAGCTTGAATCAGACGGCAAGGAAGACAAGCAAGATTGCAAACAATTCATAACGGAGGCCGTGAGAGGATTGGCAGAACAGGGCAAGGTGATTTCGGTACGACTTTCGTTGTTTGCCGAAATGATGAAGGGAAGGCCGTGGACACCGGAATTGTTACGCGAGGTTGGTGGCACAACTGGCGTCGGAGCCACATTTCTAGAGGAGACGTTTTCAGCATCTGGCGCGCCACCGCATCATCGCTATCATCAAGAGGCAGCCAGATCGGTATTGCGGGCCATGTTGCCACAGGCTGGAACGGACATCAAAGGGCACAAACGCTCGACCAATGAGCTGAGAGCTGCGGGTGGTTATAACAATCGTCAACGGGATTTCGATGATCTGATTCGGATTCTCGATGGTGAGTTACGATTGATCACGCCAGTGGATAGTTCTGAGACGCAGGCGCTAGCCGCGAATATCGGCGATACAACTTCCAGACAAAGCATTAGTTCCGCCACCCAGTACCAACTGACGCACGACTACCTAGTCCCATCGCTCCGCGACTGGCTAACGCGAAAACAACGCGAGACACGCAAAGGCAGGGCTGAGTTGAAACTGGCTGAACGCGCCGCCACATGGAGCGACAAACGTGAGAACAAGCAACTCGCCTCGTTAACCGAATGTTTTAGCATCAATGCTCTTACCGAATCGAAGAAGTGGACAGTTCCAGAAAGAATGATGATGCAGCGAGCTGGCCGCGTGCATGGTGTTTGGTGGGGAGGGCTCGTGTTGGCGACGTTGCTCTTGGGTGTCGGAATCCAGCAATGGATCTCATCGGAACGCTTGAAGAATCTTCAGGATCAGACACAAACATCAGTCGATGCGATTCAGAACAATCTCGGCCCGAGCGTTCCTTTTAACCTGGAGAAACTCAAGACTCTACCCAAAGACCTAGTCTTGCCAGAATTGAAAACTCGTTTTGCGTCAGCCACGAATCCTCGTCACAAACTATCGCTGGCTTTTGGGTTGGCGGACTACGGGCAATTGGATGCCGACTATTTGGTTTCCAGGGTTGATGAAATCGCTGAGTCCGATACACGCAATTACGTAACAGCATTGAAAGCAAACGCACCGGCTTCTGTTGGATCGATCCAAACGGAATCAGCAAAATGCGGCGACAAATCTTTATGGCGTCGCAAGGCGAAATTGGCAATCGTGGCCTTAAATCTAGGAGACATCCTGTTGGCCAGCGATATGTGTGCGATCGAAGATCGTCCGGATCCGGAACAGCGAACGTTGTTTATCGATGAGTTCCGTCTCTGGGAGAATCAAGCAAAGGAAATACATGAATTGGTTGCCAACAGTGACAGCCCCGCGCTTCGGTCGGGAATGTGTTTAGCGGTAGGTCAGATAGCTGTCGATAAACTCTCCGATGCTGACAAGGAACTTTGGCAAAGCCTCGCCTCCCGCTGGTTTATTGAGAAAGGCGACACCACAACGCACAGCGCCACCGGTTGGCTGCTGCGACGTTGGGGAATTGCCGAGCCGAAGGCACCGGAACGCGACAAGATCGTGCCGCAGCGAGATTGGTTTGTGAATTCGGTGGGTGCGACCATGCTGAAGATCCGCTCGAATTCCACAGCACCAGTTAACCTAGTGGATCCTTTGGAAACCTTCCGCATGCAATTGTTAGCGATGTCGCAACTAGCAACTTCGGAACTGCTGGGGGATATTGGGCGAATCCAAGAGTTTTGGGTAGGGGATCGCGAAGTGAGTCGCGGTCAATTTGAATTGTTTATGAGCGACGCATCGTATCCCGCTAAGGAAAAGCCAGAAAATTTGGCGGGTGTATTCAAGGAAATAAGTCCGACGGCGGATCATCCAGCTCAGAATGTCTCTTGGTACGATTCGGTACTATTTTGCAACTGGCTGAGTCTGCATGAGGGCCGTAAACCGTGTTATGAACGAACGGGTACCAAGGAGAAGAGTTCCGGAAATTATGATGCATGGCGATTTATTCCAGGCTCGACTGGTTACCGATTGCTTAGGGATGCAGAATGGGAGTATGCGTGCCGAGCAGGCACTCAGACGGAGTATTCGACGGGTAACGATGAGACGTTGCTAGTAAGTTACAGTCAGATGCATCCATCGAAGTTAACGTCACTTTGTGGCGATAAACTTCCGAACGGCTGGGGCCTCCACGATGTTCACGGTAACGTCTATGAGTGGTGCGAAGACTTATACGACGCTACGGGCACGAACCGGGTGACCCGGGGCGGCAGTTGGTACTTCGCTGCTGGCTACTGCCGGTCGGCGTTTCGGAGGTGGGGCCTTCCGTCGAATCGCAACGACTACGTCGGCTTCCGCGTGGCCCTGAGTCCGTCTGTCAAGTCGCCGGAGGCGCTCGATTTTTGAGCCGCAGGCGCTAGCCGCGTTTTCGAAAACACAATTCATAATTCTACTATTTGCAGCGGCTCAGGTCGCAAAACTAAAATCATTGAGTTCCCCTATGGCACTTCGATTCTTTGTGATTCCAATTCAAGATATGGATGCAGCAACAGCGTTGTCAAACGAAGGCGGACTTCGCGAGAATTGACGGGATCGGAGAGAGCAAGATTGAGAAATACGCGGATTATTTGCTACCATTGCTTACCTCCTTGCGAGATTGGGGTGGATTTTCTAGGTTGCCGAATTTGGCCGACCCATGTGAGTCTAAATCGACGTAGCAAACGCCGCCGTCGACTACGACCACACCGTTACCTCGTGTGGGAGGGAAGCTCAAGCGCTGGTGTGGGAATTAAAGAGAGGATGAGAAGAAGGCTGAGACGACAAACCAGACTCGTTGTATTTACACGGAAATTTGCCATGGCAATTCTTCATGGTTGCCAAATGGACCAGCGTTGGATCGCTCACAATGCTGCAATTAAATTGTCGGTTGTCATATTTGTATAGTTCTTTGCTGCAATTCTAATATTTGCGACTACATTTACAAACGTACTCCGACTAGATTCGAAACCGTTCTATGCACGAAGACTTACTCCAAGAGTATCAACAACTTCAAAGCGACGGTTTAATCGATCTCGTGGCCTTGCTTTCTTCCCGTCCGCAGTCCTCCTCGGAGGCGAGACTTAAAGTCATCCTGCATGATCTTCAAGAGCGTTGGAAGACCGGCCAGCCTTTGAAAGTCGAGGAGTACGTTGAGCGATTTCCTGAATTGGCAACTGATCCGGATGCAATTGTGGCCTTGGTTCAAACCGAGCGAAAAGCTCAGTTCGGTATCGATACGACGCCGGATAGTTCGGAGATTGTTCAACGATTTCCGCAATTAGCCGGTCGCCTACAGGATCAGTCTCATTCGATTGATTCCAAGTCTCCCGAAATTGCGGATCCGTTTCTCACGATTAGTCGCGATCCCAACTCGGCCAAAGCAGAAATCCTAGCATCTCGTTACCGGATGATACGTTTGCTTGGCCAGGGGGCGTTTGGTCGTGTTTACTTGGCGGTTGATATCGAACTGGAACGACAGGTTGCGATCAAAGTGCCGATCGCAGAACGATTTCAAGGTTCAGACGATGCGGATGCCTATTTGGCAGAGGCCCGTACGGTTGCCAGCTTGAATCATCCACATATTGTTCCGGTGTATGA
>CAMDKL010000100.1 GCA_945900945.1 Pirellula staleyi DSM 6068 | reverse complement strand
CCTCCAAATATTGAAGTTCGAGGAACAAATTCTGGACCAGTACGGACCAGCCCAGGTAGGATTCGGCCACCCGAAGGTGACCTCACCGTTTATAATGACCAAGCTTTCGCTTGATCACGACTAAGTTCGTGAGCCCTGCGGCTCACGCGCGAGTACAGCTACTGACAAAAGTTGGCCTCATTTGTCACTCCGATCAAACGTGTACTTTTTGACAGGTTCAAGCCCGTCGTCAAATACTTTCCATTCGCAAACCTCTACCTGCAAGTGACTTAAGAATTTTTTTCCAATCCTGGCACGCCGGTTGCTCTCGCAATGGGGAACCTATTGACGACTGCCAAAACTGGCTTGCATCGTTTTTGGGTGGGATTTGGATTAGCAGATCATTGAGTGCGGGGAGCCTGCACTTCGTAATAAACAGATTAATGTTCGTTGGTTGTTACCGACTCATCGCTAAGGAGTTCACCGTGGCAAAACAAATGGTTTTTGATGACGAAGCGCGACAGCCGCTTTTGGCTGGCGTTTCTAAGCTCGCTCGAGCAGTTCGCAGCACCTTGGGCCCGCGAGGACGAAACGCAGTTCTCGACAAGGGATGGGGCTCGCCCAAGATCACCAAGGACGGCGTCACAGTCGCGGAGGAGATCGAATTAGACGACCCGTACGAAAACTTAGGCGCCCAGCTTGTTAAGGAAGCTGCTAGTAAAACCAACGATGTCGCTGGTGACGGAACAACGACTGCTACTGTTCTTGCGGAAGCTATTTTTCGCGAAGGGCTCAAGATGATCGCTGCCGGAGCTGATCCGATGGCTCTTTCTCGCGGTATCGCCAAAGCTGTCGAATGCGTCAAAGCTGAAATCGACAAAGTCGCGATTCCAATCGACGCCAAGAACAAAAAAGAGATCAAGCAAGTTGCAACGATTGCTGGCAACAACGATCCAGCGATTGGAGATGTTTTAGCCGAAGCATTCTTGAAAGTTGGCAAAGACGGTGTTATTTCGGTCGAAGAGGGCCGAGGGAACGAAACAACTGTCGAGGTTGTTGAAGGAATGCAATTCGACCGTGGTTTCTTGTCCCCGCACTTCGTGACCAATCAGGACGAAGTTTCCGTCGAGCTCGAAGACTGCTACATCTTGATCCACGAAGAGAAGATCAGCAACAATAAGAAGCTGATTCCTTTGCTCGAAGCCATCAGCAAGTCCAAGAAACCATTGCTTATTATCGCCGAGGACATCGATGGCGATGCGTTGGCAACTCTTGTCATCAACAAGATGCGTGGCATTCTCAATGTCGCAGCCGTCAAGGCTCCCGGATACGGCGATCGACGCAAAGCGATCCTCGGTGACATCGCTTCGTTGACCAATGCCAAGGCAATTTTCAAGGATCTCGGTATCGACCTTGAGTCCGTTAAATTGAGTGACCTTGGGCGAGCCAAGAAGATCCATATTACCAGTGAAAACACAGTGGTAATCGGTGGTGCAGGTAAGAAAGACATTATCGAAGCTCGCGTTGTGCAGCTCCGTCGCGAGATTGACAACACCGATAGCGATTACGATCGTGAAAAGCTCCAAGAGCGACTTGCAAAGCTCGCAGGTGGCGTGGCTCAAATCAACGTCGGTGCTGCAACCGAAACCGAAATGAAAGAGCGCAAGGCTCTGATCGACGACGCCAAGGCTGCGACACAAGCTGCACTCTCTGAAGGTATTGTTCCTGGCGGTGGAGTGGCTCTGATTCGCTGCGAAGCGGCTTTGAAGAAACTCAAATTGGAAGGGGACGAGCAGCTTGGTGCTAAGATCATCGCCAATGTTCTTGACTATCCACTCCGAGCCATTGCAAACAATGCTGGCGTCGATGGAGCTGTTGTTGTGAATCGCGTTCGCCAACAAAAGGAACGAACCGAGGGCTATGATGCAAACACAGACAAGTATGTCGACATGATCAAGGCTGGAATTATCGATCCGGCTAAAGTGGTCAAGACTGCTTTGGGCAATGCAGCCTCCGTTGCTTCGCTGTTGCTGACAACCGAATCCTTGATCACGGAGATTCCAAAGGAAGAGGAAGAAGCTGCTGGCGGCCATCACGACCATGACCAAGGCATGGGTGGAATGGGTGGCGGCATGGGCGGCATGGGCGGTATGGGCGGCGGCATGGGTGGCATGATGTAGTTTTCAAGTTGCTCCTGCCTGATCGGGCAGGATTTGATTTCTTAAGGGCTTCTACGATTTAATTTCTATTCAACAAATCAAACTTTTTTAGTACTAAGGAATATTTCAAATGGCAAAGGTAAACATCCGTCCTCTTGATGACCGTGTCGTTGTGCAGCCGCTCGAAGCAGAAGAGACCACCGCCGGTGGTATCGTATTGCCCGATTCGGCCAAGGAAAAGCCACAGCGCGGCAAAGTTGTTGCAGTCGGCCCGGGCAAGCTGCTCGATAGCGGTGTACGCGGAGCTTTGAGTGTGACCGTCGGCGACGAAGTCATCTTCGGCAAGTACGGCGGAAGCGAAGTGGAAATCGATGGTGTTGAGTACAAGATTCTTCGCGAGAGCGACGTTCTTGCTAAGCTTGCTTAGGACCCTCAATCGTTTTGTGTCAATCTCCAAACCATCACTTTTTGGGTGATGGTCTTCCAACCGACTTTTTCCAAAATCCATAAGGACTGCTAAGCGTGGCTAAGCAACTATTATTTGACGATCAAGCCAGAGCGAGAATGCTCCAAGGCGTAGAGAAACTGGCGAATGCGGTAGCCGTGACAATGGGTCCGACTGGTCGCAACGTCATCATCGACAAAAGCTTCGGCGGACCGACCGTTACAAAAGACGGCGTTACCGTTGCAAAGGAAATTGAGCTCGAAGACCGTTTCGAGAACATGGGCGCAAAGCTCGTTGTGGAAGTTGCTCAAAAGACGAGTGACTTGGCGGGTGACGGAACCACCACGGCAACGGTTCTCGCTCGGGCTATCTTCAAGGAGGGGCTCCGAAACGTTGCTGCGGGAAGCAACCCATCGGCTATTCGTCGTGGCATCGATAAAGCGGTTGAAGCGACCGTTGCAAAGCTGCAAGAAATGGCCAAGCCAGTCAGCAATCGACAAGAGGTTGCGGCGGTCGGATCCATTTCGGCAAACAACGATATGTCGATTGGAACTTTGCTGGCAGAAGCATTGGAACGGGTTGGCAAAGACGGTGTTATTACGGTGGAGGAAAGCAAGACAGCCGACACTTCCGTCGAGTATGTGGACGGCATGCAATTTGACAAGGGGTTCGTTTCCCCGTATTTCATCAATACGCCAGCGACCATGAGTTGCACGTATGAGAATGCACTTGTTCTGTTGTATGACAAGAAGATCAGTAACATTCGCGATTTGGTACCGCTTCTCGAAAAGATCAGCGCAGCTGCTCAGCCCTTCTTGATTATCTGCGAAGACGTTGATGCCGAAGCATTGACGCTTTTGGTTGTAAACAAGTTGCGTGGTACTCTGAATGTTTGTGCAGTGAAAGCGCCAGGATTCGGCGACCGTCGCAAAGCCATGCTCAGCGATATTGCTGTGCTCACTGGCGGTACGTTCATTAGCGAGGATCTCGGCATCCAGCTTGAAAAAGTCTCGCTGGAACAGCTTGGTCGCGTTAAAAAAGTCGTCGTTGACAAGAACAACACAACCCTCGTCGAAGGTGGTGGAGATCGTAAAGCGATCGATCAACGCGTTGCTCAAATCCGTGCTCAAATTGAGCAGACCGATAGCGAATACGACAAGGAAAAGTTCCAGGAACGACTTGCCAAGCTTGCTGGCGGAGTTGCCGTGATTAGCGTGGGTGCTGAAACCGAAGCGGACATGAAGCAAAAGAAGGCCCGTGTCGAGGATGCATTGCATGCCACTCGGGCTGCTGTCGAAGAAGGAATTCTTCCAGGCGGTGGCGTTGCGTTGTTGCGATGCCGTGACACGGTGATTGCTCTTGCCAAGTCTCTCAGCGGAGACGAAAAAACGGGTGCAGAGATCATACTTCGTGCTCTGGAATCGCCGCTTCGTCAGATCGCTGACAATGCAGGTATCGATGGTAGCGTTGTTGCTGATGAGGTTGCTCAGAAGCCACTCAATATGGGCTACGACGCAAACAAGGGCGTTTATGTAGACATGCTAAAGTCTGGCATCATCGATCCGGTCAAGGTAGTTAGAATGGCATTGGCGAATGCTGCCAGCATCTCAGGATTGCTGCTCACAACCAATTCCCTGGTGACGACCTACGATAAAGACGACAAGAATAAGCGAAAGGTCGAAGGCTCAGTCAACTAATGGTTGATTGTGGTATTGCTTCGATCGCTTGAAAATTCAGGGGTCACTTGCGATGGTGTTGAACACTCCGCGAGTGGCCTTTTTTTGCTAACCGACACCAATTCCGGAGCCGACTTGCTCCGAACACCTCATCACGAGCTTGAACGTGGCCACCAGACGATGTTACTACGAAGTTCTCAGCGTTCAGCAATCCGCTACGCAAGATGAAGTTGCGAAAGCGTATCGCAGGCTCGCTCTCAAGTATCATCCGGATTCCAATCAAGGAGATACGGACGCGATCCATAAATTCAAGGAAGCTGCGGAAGCCTATGAAGTTTTGAGTGATCAGCAGAAGCGAGGCCGTTATGATCAGCATGGACATGCCGGTGTTGACGCCAGTAACGCTGGTGGGTTCCGCGATGTTGGAGATATATTTGAAGCGTTTGGCGATGTCTTTGGCGGAACGATCTTTGAGGACTTTTTTGGTGGAGGTGGTGGTCGGACGCGAGGTCGTGTTCGGCGCGGAGCGGATTTACGTTGCGACGTGACGCTGGATCTTGAGGAAGCGGCGAGAGGCGTGGCAAAAACGCTATCGCTCACACGACATGCAGCCTGCGATACTTGCTCTGGTTCCGGTGCAGCCGTTGGTTCTCAGCCAGAAACCTGCCGCAAATGCCAAGGTCGCGGTCAGGTAGTTCAAGCCTCCGGAATTTTACGTGTACAGACGACCTGTCCAATCTGCCGAGGCAGTGGCAAGACGATTAGCAAGCCCTGTAAAACGTGCGACGGTCAAGGCCTCAAGCCTCAAGATGTCAAATTGGAAGTTAAAATCCCAGCGGGTGTTGACGATGGAATGCGAGTTCGACTACCCGGTGAAGGGCAACCAAGTCCCGATGGTGGCCCTCGTGGAGACGCTTACTGTTTTATTCACCTCAAGCAGCACTCTATTTTCCATCGCGACGGCCATAACTTAGTGTTTCAGTTGCCAATTGCGTTCAGCCAAGCGGCTCTCGGCACAACCGTCGCCGTGCCAACCCTCGAGGGAAAGAAGTCGCTCGATATTGCTGCTGGAACTCAGAGTGGAACCGTATTTCGATTGCGAGGGTTGGGGATGCCAGACCCGCACACCGGTGCGCGCGGCGACATGCTGGTGGAGACCATTATTGAAGTTCCCAAAAAACTGACCAAGCGTCAGCAGGAACTGCTTCGCGAACTTGCCGAACTGGACGAAAAAGAGATCACACCTGAACGCAAAGGGTTCATGGATCGTATCGTTGCGTATTTTCAAGGCGACGCTTCGGAAGTCACCACTGCGAAGTCAAAAAATTAAGAGTCGATTTGCCAAAAAACTTTCAACGGTAATCATAAAGATGTCAACAGAATCAACAAACCAACGTAGTCAGGAATCCACAACGGACCGCACCGCGAGCGATACGATTTTCGAGTCGCTTGAAAGCGATTCGATTGACCACGAATCACCAGAGCAGATCGTGGACCTGCTGGAGCTGCAAGTTGCCGAGTTCCGAGACCGGGAATTAAAAGCGCAAGCGGAGCTCGAGAATTTCAGGAAACGTTTGCTCCGTGATACGGAGCAGCAACTCAAGTACGCCGTGGTTCCATTCGTGAGGGAATTGCTCGAGGTCGTCGATAACCTGAACCGAGCTACGGACGCCGCAACAGCAAGTGGTAGTACCGATAGCTTGGTATCTGGGGTCAAATTAGTACAAAGTCAATTGGCGACGGTTTTAGGCAAGCACGATTGCAGACCAATCGTTTCGATTGGGCAGACCTTTAATCCCTACCATCACCAAGCCATCTCGCAGCAGTCAAGTACAGAATTCCCAGCCGGGATAGTAATGTACGAAACCTCGGTCGGTTATATCCTGCATGATCGAGTGATTCGCCCAAGTATGGTAATTGTCTCCACCGGTCCTCCACCCTAACCAAGAAAAAAGCCACTTCGCGATGCCTACTTACGACTACGAATGCGATGCTTGCGATCATAAGTTTGAGTTGTTTCAATCCATCATGGCGGACCCAGAAAAGAAATGTCCAAAGTGCAAGAAGATGAAACTGCGCAGGCTGATTGGGACTGGAGCGGCGGTTGTCTTTAAGGGGACCGGGTTCTATCAAACAGACTACCGCAGTGAATCGTACAAGAAATCCGCAGCGTCGGATTCAAAAAGTTCGTCTGAATCCAAATCGGAAAGCAAGTCCGAACCAACGTCATCCGAGATCCCATCGCCCAAGCCTTCGGAGGGCAAATCGGGCAAGCCTGAGGGACGATCAGAGGGCGCATCCGAATCCAAGCCTTCGGACACGACTTCTTCAAAGACAGTCGAGTCCAAGGCGTCAAGTCCCGAACCAAAGAACAAAGGAAAACGCAAAGAGTAAGCGTCGCCAGTTGTCCGTTTGGTAGAGAATAATGCGGCCGAGAGGACTCGAACCTCCACACCCTTGCGGGCTCTAGGCCCTCAACCTAGCGCGTCTGCCAATTTCGCCACGGCCGCAGATTTCAACTTTCGAGGACTTGAGTTGGAAGTTTAGGCTGAATCGCCGTCTCGTCAAGTCGCCATGCATATTTCCTTGGCAACTCTACCGTCAGCACAATCGTCATAACTAGAACGATCTGCAATTGCGTGCATTCGCGGAGGAAATCGCGACGAGAAACCCAAAAGCTCATTTGTACTTTAGGGGAACTCTGAAATGCTATCAATTGCCGACGCCGTTACTGCAAGTGTTTTCTTGGATGAAGTCAACGTCGCACTTGCACCTGAAGAAATAGCGACATTGACATCGCTGATGGAGCGTTACGATCAAGTGCTGTTGGATATTGATGCGTTAAATGGACGTCTACAAGAGCTGTTGGATGTTGAAAGCCCACCCAAAGCGCAGACTGTTTAGCAACTCTGGAATCGGCCCAAGGCCACTCACTCTGGCAGCGGTATGGCGCAAGGCCGTCCGGTGATGTGCGAGAATTCTGATGAAAAACCAGGTGGCCTGCGCCACTCCGCTTTAAAAAATGAATCCAAGCATTGCTTAATTGAGTATCATTTGGCGACACCCCCGGGCCTCAATTGCGCAGTAATATTTCGGTGGCCATTTCGAAGTGATTGCTCTTGCCTAATTTGGCTCTTGCTCTCTATCGTGTCGACTGATCTTTATCGATTGGTACCTTCAAAAAATATTCGGATGGAATCCAGAGACTTTCTTTTTTTTGCCTTACGATTCTGGCCGGGTTTTCAGAAACTTTGGCACAGGGGCGATTTGCATTCGCTCCTGGTTTCCTTGCTTTTCAGCTGGATCTTGGTAGTTACTTGGTGTGCAACATTCGTTTGGACCGAATGGTTTATTGGGTTTTTTAGTCCTGATTGGCTAGCTCGTCTAATTCTCGTAGCACTTTGGCTTGCAATCATTGGAGCAAGTTTTTTTTCCGCTATCGGGGCGCTTTTGGGGTTCACTAACGCTTCTGACTTGGGGATTTCCGCCCGTCAATTGAATTTAGAAATCGCTCAGGAGCTTTACCTCCAAGCAAACTATTTCGAAGCCGAGCAACTGGTCCGAAAGAACATATCGGGGCAGACCGATGACGTCGAGTCGTCACTACTTTGGATTGCTATTCTGCGGCGTACGAGGCGGATTCCGCAGGCCCTAGAACTGATTTCGAGTGTCAACCAATTGGACCTGGCGTTGCCTTGGTTGTCTGAATTGCGGTCTGAAAGAGAACAATGTTTGCGAATCAAGATACAGGCACCCCCTGCACACGACTGACAAAAGCGTTTACGATCGGACAGTTCAGAATTGCCAACGCTTTCCCTTTATGAGACAGAGTTGGAAGTTTGGAGCAGGTTGTACCGCTTCTTTTTCAAAATACCTCCATCGCTTGCCCCGGCAAGATAATGCTGAGCCAAGCTTTGGAACCAGACTTTGAATCCATGGGTCCGTAGCGACAAAATGACAGGTAGCAGAGTTTGGAACATCATTTGCACTGAATAGTCGCAATTGGAAGTTTCTGACTAGGATAACGAACACCACCACACGAAATAGAACTCAATTCCCGGGGTTGTTTGGTGCACCGCCACTTTGGCACACCACCGAGTTGACCACGAAAGAAAGGTTTGCAAATGTACGAGAGATTCACAGACCGCGCGCGAAAAGTCATGCAGTTGGCAAACCAAGAAGCGCAACGATTTAACCATGAGTACATCGGGACCGAACATATTCTTCTGGGTCTGGTCAAAGAGGGCAGCGGCGTCGCTGCAAACGTTCTCAAGAACCTAGATGTCGATCTGCGAAAGATCCGCCTTGAAGTAGAAAAATTGGTTCAGAGCGGCCCTGAAATGGTGACCATTGGCAAGCTGCCACAAACGCCGCGAGCTAAAAAGGTCATCGAGTATTCGATGGAGGAGGCTCGCAATCTCAATCACAACTACGTTGGCACAGAACATATTCTACTGGGACTGCTTCGGGAACAAGAAGGCGTTGCAGCTCAAGTTTTGATGAACCTAGGTATGAAACTAGAAGATGTTCGCGAGGAAGTTCTCAATCTACTCGGCCACGGTATGGAAAGCGCCGAAGTGGGTGAACGAGGCGGTCGCGAAGGAACAGGCGGTGGAGAACCAGGTCAGCCAGCGAAAGGGGGCAAGAGCAAGACGCCGGCCCTGGATAGTTTCGGCCGCGATCTTACCGAACTGGCTCGTCAAGGTAAACTTGACCCAGTCATCGGTCGTGAGCGTGAAATCGAACGCGCCACCCAAGTGCTCTGCCGACGCACCAAGAACAATCCAGTTCTCCTGGGTGAAGCAGGCGTGGGAAAAACGGCAATTGTCGAAGGCTTCGCTCAACGCGTTATCAACGGCGAAGTACCTGAGATCCTTGCCGACAAGCGAATCGTTGTGCTCGATTTAGCGATGATGGTTGCAGGAACAAAATACCGTGGTCAATTCGAAGAGCGAATCAAGGCCGTGATGAATGAAGTGCGTCGCGCTCGCAACACGATTCTTTTTATAGATGAATTGCATACTCTCGTCGGCGCCGGTGGCGCCGAGGGTGCGATCGACGCGGCCAACGTGTTAAAGCCTGCTCTAGCTCGCGGTGAAATCCAATGCATCGGAGCGACAACGCTCGACGAATACCGCAAGTACATCGAAAAAGACAATGCGCTCGCTCGACGATTTCAAGAAATCATGGTGGAGCCAACCGGCAAGACCGAAACGATCCAGATCCTTAAGGGACTTAGAGATCGCTACGAAGAGCACCATCGTGTCCAAATCACCGACGACGCAATCGTCGCAGCCGTAGAAATGAGCGAGCGTTACATCACAGCACGTTGCCTGCCAGACAAGGCTATCGACGTCATTGACGAAGCTGGTGCTCGGGTGCGGTTGCGTACCATGAGCAAGCCACCCGATCTCAAAGATATCGACGATGAAGTCGAACGTTTAAACAAAGAAAAGGAAGACGCGGTAGCCAACCAAGATTTCGAAAAGGCCGCAAGCCTGCGAGATCAAGCGGATAAACTACGTCGCAAGAAAGAACAGATCACTCGTGATTGGCGTGAGAAGAGCCGTGAAACCGACGGGGTGGTTGATGAAGAGGTGGTTGCAGAAGTTGTCTCGAAGATGACGGGCATCCCTTTGACTCGATTGTCAACCGAAGATTCGTTGCGATTGATGAACATGGAAGCCGAGTTGCACGAGCGAGTCGTAAGTCAAGAGCAAGCGGTTACTGCGGTTGCCAAGGCTGTTCGACGCAGCCGAAGTGGACTCAAGGATCCGAAGCGACCAACGGGCTGCTTTGTCTTTGCAGGTCCGACTGGCGTTGGAAAGACTTTGCTTGCAAAAGCCCTTGCTGAAACACTTTTCGGTGACCCCGAGGCCCTCATTCACATCGACATGAGCGAGTACATGGAGAAGCACAACGTGAGCCGGCTCATCGGTGCACCTCCTGGTTATGTTGGCTACGAAGAAGGCGGTCAGTTGACAGAAAAGATCCGTCGTCGACCTTACGCAGTTGTGTTGTTGGACGAAATTGAGAAAGCGCACCCAGACGTCTTCAATATGCTTTTGCAAGTCATGGAAGAAGGGCGTTTGACAGACAGCTTCGGTCGGCAAGTCGACTTCCGTAACACCATATTGATCTTGACCACCAATGCTGGTGCCGACGCGATCAAGAACGAATCCGCGTTTGGTTTCCAGAAGCCGGACGGAGATGCATCGTACGAAAGCATGAAGTCTCGAGTGATGGATTCAATCCAACGCGTCTTCCGACCTGAATTCCTCAATCGTCTCGATGACACGATCATCTTCCGACATTTAAACAAGGAAGATCTCAAGAAGGTCATCGACTTTGAAATGACCAAGGTGCTGCAACGATTGCATGAGCGCGGGCTAGAGCTACTAATGACCGACGAAGTCAAGGAATTCATTATCAAGCAAGGCTCCGATCTTGATTTTGGTGCTCGTCCGCTACGTCGAGCGATTGAGCAGCGCATCGAAGATCCGCTTGCCGAAGAGTTGCTCCGAGGGACATTCGAAGGCAAGAATACGATCACGGTTGAAGCCATCAAGGATTCGGACGGCAAGATTACTCGGCTGGATTTTAAGGGCGAAGTTCGAGATCAGTCAGAAACCGTGGAATCGGCAGCCGTTGCCGGGGCTTAGACACTCAGGTCCGGCTGTCCTCAGCCGGACAAGTCTCACACAACTCCGGCTGTCCTCAGCCGATAATGGCCGGCATCCCGTCCCCCAACAATTGAACTCCTGTTATACTTCTGCTGCGGAATCCCAGACAGAGTTTGGCTCGGATTTAAGTTTGTATTCGCGATTGCCTATCCTATCAGAGGGTTTAATGATGTTTCGACGAGTGTTTTTTTCACTTTCACTTATTGCTGTTTTTGCTGTTCCGTCCTTTGGCCAATCGCTCAAGGCTGACAAAGAAAAATCCAAGATTGATTTCGTTGGCAAGAAGACAGATGGCAAGCACGCTGGCGGTTTCAAAGATTTTAAATCCGAATTGAACATTGACCTTGAGTCTCACGACAAGAGTTCCATCACCGTTGAAATTACGACCGAGAGCCTATGGGCTGACGACGAAAAGTTGGCCTCTCATCTCAAGAATCCGGACTTCTTCGATGTTAAAAAATATCCAAAGATCAAATTCGAATCTACAAAAATCGAAGTCAATGAAAACAAAGCGACCCTTACCGGCAAGATGACGATGTTGGACAAAACGGTCGAAGTCAAGATCCTAACTACGAACGAATTGTCGGACACTTCGTTAAAGGTAGTGGCGGAATTCAAGATCGATCGCACGAAATGGGGGATGAACTATGGCAAGGGCAAGGTCGACGACGAAGTGGAGCTAAAAGTTGTTTTGTTTTTCTCAAGATAGTTTTCCATAAAACAATGGCGGCAGTCGGGACAATTTATTAGCTTTGGTGCGTTAGCAAAATAGCGCTCACTTTGTTAACGGAGCGGCGCAAGCCGTCCGGTGAGTGTTTGATAAATTCTGCAAAACCGGAGGCGAAGGCTGAATGCGACTTGCATCAAGCCGTAGATGTTGACCTCGGGCTATGCCACAGGCCATACTGCCGCTAAATTTAGGCCCGGGGCTAGCGCCCGCCGGTTCACGAAATCGCAAAGTGAGTGACATTCGGCCATCGTCTAGCGGCACATAAAGTATGAAAATGACATTTCCAGATTTTGAGCTTCCTCCTATTCTTGCAGATGCGTTGCATGGACGCGTTGCATTTGCCTTAACCTTGGCGGCAGCCGCTAGTCGCGAGACGTTGAAATTTTTCAGGACGACCGCGTTTCAAGTGGAGCGAAAAAGCGATCGCTCACCTGTTACCCGAGCCGACAAGCAAGCGGAACAAGTTGTTCGCAGGATGGTGACGGAAGCGTTTCCATCGGATGCGATCTTGGGAGAAGAGTTTGGGAGCGTCGCAGGCCAGTCTGAGTTCGAATGGATCATCGATCCGATTGACGGTACGAAGAGTTTCATTTCTGGTGTTCCCCTCTACTCGACGTTGGTTGGCATGACGGTGGCTGGTCATCCGCAGATCGGTGTGATTGCCATCCCGGCGCTCGGTGAGCTCATTATCGCAGCCACAGGCTTAGGGGCTTGGTATGGCCAGTCATTCACAAACCAATCGAGAGTCCAACTGACCCGAGCTTATGTCTCGAAACAAAGCCGTCTCGAGGATGGATTGATGGTAACGTCGCAAGTTGATAACTTTTCGCGTCGCGAGGCCGAGTCGGCTTATCGCGAATTGGAAGCGCAGGCGTATGTTTCGCGAACTTGGGGCGATGGTTATGGTTATTTGCTTGTCGCAACCGGCAGAGCCGAAGTGATGGTAGACCCAATCGTAAACCCCTGGGACGTTGCTGCGGTCGCTCCGGTGATTGAGGAGGCGGGTGGAAGGTTTTCGTCTTGGGCTGGCGACTTTGATATACGAGCCGGTCATTGTATCGGCAGCAATGGCTTGGTTCACGAGCAAGTGCTGTCCCGATTGCGACCGTTTGCCGCATCTACTGCCGAAGCGCGGATGAAATTGCCTGCCACGAACTCGAATAATTGATACACTTCGCTAAAGAAATCGTACCTCGAACTGGGTTTTTGCCTCTCGGAACTTGAATGCAGCAAAAAGTCTTTGAACATCGTCTGTCCAATGGGATGGTTGTGCTTGGCGAGTCGATGCCTTGGTTGGAATCGGTGGCCTTTTCCTTGCTGTTACCGGCTGGCACACGCAATGAACCAAGCGATCGGCTGGGTCTGGCGGGAATGACTTTGGAAATGTGCCAACGCGGGGCCGGCCCCTACAGTAGCCGCGACGTGGTCGAACGCCTGGATTTCTTGGGAGTCGATCGATCGAGCAGTGTGACGACTTTCCATACGTCCATGAGTATGGCGGCCATGTCGAGAGTGCTGGAGCCAACGCTGGAGGTTGCAGCAGCCATTGTATTGGAGCCACATTTTCCAGAGGATGAACTTGAGGAAGCCAGGCAATCCGCGTTGCTTGAGTTAGCGTCTATCGACGACGACCCTGCCCAAAAGTGCTTCAAAGAATTGAAGCGGCTTCGGTTTGGCGATGTCTTTGGTCGCTCGTCACTAGGTAGCGAATCTGGTTTGAAGGAAACGACGCTGGAGGACTGCAAGGAGTTCCATCGAAACCATTACAATCCAGACCGATCCATCCTTAGTTTGGCAGGAAATTTTGACTGGGATCGATTTTTAGTCATTGCCGAGGGACTCTTTGGCAGCTGGAAGGGGCCTGCTTATATTGGCCCGACCAGTGTGCTTTCCATTCCTGGCAACTCGCACTTGCCGCATGACAGTCAACAAACACACATAGCCTTGGCCTACGACGCTGTGCCCTACAACCATCCTGAGTATTATCAGGGGCGTGGGTTGGTTGGCATTCTGAGCGACGGCATGAGTTCGCGATTGTTTGCAGAGGTACGCGAAAAGCGTGGACTGGTTTATTCCGTATCCGCGTCGGCTCATTCTCTGCATGATTGCGGGAGCGTATTGTGTTACGCTGGAACGACGGCTCCGCGTGCCCAAGAAACGTTGGATGTAACGGTACAAACGATTAGGTCACTAGAGAATGGCATCGACCCGGCCGAACTCAAGAGGCTCAAGGCACGCGTTCGCACCGCGTTGGTAATGGAACAAGAGAGCAGTTCATCACGAAGCTCGCAGATGGCGCACGATTGGGCTTATTTGGGACGAGTTCCATCTCGACAAGAATTACTGCAAACCATCGAAGCATTGACATGCGAGAGTTTGCTTAACCATTATCAAAATCATCCCCCGCGTCGTTGGTCCTTGGTGACCATTGGCCCCGATTCCTTGGAGTTCTCTGATGCAGTTTCGTAGCGAAAAGCTTTCCAATGGCTTGGAAGTGATTGCGGAAGTTAATCCAGAAGCTTTTAGCCTTTCGCTGGGTTATTTCGTAAAGACGGGTTCACGTGACGAAGCGCCTGAGATGGCCGGAGTGAGTCACTTCCTTGAGCATATGATGTTTAAAGGGACAGCTCGACGAACTGCGGAAGACGTCAATCAGGAATTAGATGATCTAGGTTCGCAGTCCAATGCGTACACCAGTGAGGAGCAAACGGTCTACTACATGAGTGTCCTGCCAGAGTTCCAGCATGCTGCTTTGGATTTGTTGAGCGACATGATGAGACCGGCATTGCGCGATGAAGATTTCCAAACAGAGCGGCAAGTTATTTTGGAGGAGATCGCCATGTACGACGATCAGCCCCCCTATGGAGCGATGGAGCGTGCAATGGAGGGCTATTTTCGGGATCACCCACTCGCACGCCGAGTGCTCGGAACTCGCGAGACAGTCAGCGAGCTCGATCCAAAAGCGATGCGTGCTTACCACCAAGCCCGGTATGCTCCGGACAATTTAACTCTGGTTGCGTCAGGAGCGGTTGACTTTGAACAGCTCCTCAAATCGGCTGAAGCAATGACAACACAATGGAAACCATCGCAGGCCAAGCGGCAGTTGGTAACGCCGACTTATTGCAGCGACAAGCTCTCAATGGTTCACCCTCCGGCGACTCAGCAATACACACTGCAGTATTCGCCGGGACCGAGCTATTGTGACGACGCTCGCTACATTGCTCGTATCTTAGGAACGATTATTGGAGACGATTCGGGTAGTCGTCTTTTTTGGGAGTTGGTTGATACCGGCATGGCAGAGACGGCTGCGACCTTTACGCAAGAGTTTCAAGAGTGCGGACTGTTCTGTGCATTTCTTGCTTGTGCACCGGAACAGCATGATGAGAACTGGGAGATCATCCAGGATATCCTCGGTCAAGGGCGAGATGTGCCGATAACAGAACTCGAACTGGAACTAGCCAAAAACAAGATCTGTTCTGGCATGATCTTGGGTTCAGAGCGTCCAAGCAACCGGCTGTTCTCGATCGGAAATGCCTGGACGATTCGTCGCAAGTACGAGACGATTCAAGATGCTTCGGAGCACTATCGTCAAGTAACTTTGGAAGAAGTTCAGCGAGCGTTTGAGGCATTAGCTAATACAACAAGTGTTCTAGTTAGCGTCGGTCCAGAAGCTGAAATATAAATAGAGATGAGGTACAAGCAACAATGAAAATCCCAAGCCTTCCGATCTTGATTTTGGCCTTCATTTCGACCCCTCCATTCACCATCGCTGCGGAGATACTTCCAGGCGAAAATCAGTCGGGTTCTGGAGTTGCATATCATGTAGCTCCCGATTTCCCTCAGCTGACATCGAAGATTGTTCTAGAAGCCGTCTCGGCAGTCGCCACCGATTCGAAAGGCGATATTCTCGTCTTCCACCGTGGCGAGCATCCGATTCTCCGATTCGATCGCACCGGAAAACTGCTGCGTTCGTTTGGCGATGGATTGTTCACTTCGGCTCACGGTTTGAGAATCGATGCCGACGACAATATCTGGGTGACGGACAACGCCAATCACACCGTGATCAAGTTCAACCGCGATGGAGACATCCTGTTGGCACTAGGAAAAAAGAATGTGGCAGGCCAAGATACCTTGCATTTCAATAAGCCAGCGGATGTTGCGTTTGCGACAAACGGCGATTTCTATGTTGCGGATGGCTATGGCAATTCGCGTGTGGTTAAGTTCAACAAGGACGGTCAATTCCTGATGGCCTGGGGCGAAAAAGGGACCGGCCCTGGCGAGTTCAATTTGCCCCACGCGGTACAAGTGGATGCGGAGGGACGCGTTTATGTGGGAGACCGCGAGAATAATCGTATTCAAGTCTTTGACGCAGATGGAAAGTTCCTTCGGCAGTTCGGGGGGATGGCTCCCTTCGGCCTATTTATTACGCCAAAACAATTCTTGTTTGTGGCAGATGGCAGGGCGAACAAGGTTTACAAGATGACGCTCGATGGGAAAGTATTGACATCATGGGGTGCAACCGGAGAGGAGCCCGGAAATTTCCGGATGGCTCACGCTCTGACAGTGGCACGAGACGGGGCAGTCTACGTCACAGAGATCACCGGCAAACGCATCCAGAAATTTCTCAGCAAGGACTGAACTCACTACAGCTTCCACACTAAAAACCGCACCGCAGTGGCTAGCCGAGACGCCATGAATTGCGACTGAAAACGCAGAAAGCTAGCGCCCATCGCCACTCACTTTGCTTTTTTCGTTAACCGGTGGGCGCTAGCCCCGGGCCTGAATTCGGTGGCGTTGCATTAAGTGGAGCCTCGTTAGAGTTCCCAGAACTGCAAGTGTTTTAAGGAAGTTTAACAACTTCCACTACGAGGTCTGGCCTAATTCAACGCCAAGCGGCACGAGATCACTCGCCACGTCCCATCTCCGTTGCTTGTCATATGCTGGAGTGCCCGATTGCTTAATAAACCGACGGAAACAACTGTTCCGCAGCCAATGGATCCCCCGATTCGATTTGCGATAGAATACGGGTAACATCGGACGTTGGATTTGCTCACATCTCGATTTTGGACTCCTGCAATTGTAAAAAGCTGATTACGAGTTTGCCTCGCGCTTTTCTAACCAATCTTATGCTTGGTATCATGGCCCCTATTCAAGTTCGCAGCACAAAACCACCGCAACAGCAATTGACTCGCGACGCAATCGCGATTTGGCTCGCTGGAGTCGAAGCGGTGCGAGCCGATCGCGTTGTCGAACAGCAAACCAACTGGGATGGTCGATGGTTAACGATTGCCGACCAAGTTTTTGACTTAAAAGACGCTCAGCAGCTTATCATCATCGGTGCCGGTAAAGCCACCGCCGGAATGCTTGGCGGTCTATGCACTGCGCTGCAACGATCCCCAAAAAAACTTCCTAAGATGGTTGGCTGGATCAATGTCCCCCAAGGATCGGAGCTCCCTCTAGGGCCGCTTGGGAAATCCGTGACTGTCTGTCTAGCTCGTCCTCAAGGATGCAACGAACCAACAGAAACCGCAGTCGATGGAACTCGACAAATTCTCAACTTTGTTGGGCGCGCCGGTCGCAATGATTTTGTTTTAGCTCTTATTAGTGGCGGAGGTTCCGCCTTGCTCTGCTCTCCGATCGATGGAGTCAAGCTTGCCGAAAAGATCGAACTTACGCGCGCGCTGTCAGCTGCAGGCGTTAATATTGAGCAACTGAATTCCGTCCGAAGGTGTTTGAGCAATGTCAAGGGTGGAGGGATGGCTCGCGCATGCAACGCGCGCAGCCTGATCACTTGCATTATCTCCGATGTGCTAGGCGACCCTTTGGATTTGATCGCGTCCGGACCGACGGTCCTGCAGCCCACGCCGGATCCATCGCAAGCGATTGCCGTGTTGGAGCAGTTCCTGCCGAATCAATTCCAATCGATTCGCGACATCTTAACCCAGCAATTGAGCGTGAGTTTGGGCTCAGGGAGAGCTCTTAGAAATCCAAACATTGAACTTGCAACGATCCTATTGGCAAATAACGCATCGGCGGTGGATGCGGCTGGTCAAAAAGCCGTCGAATTGGGTTATCGCTATTGGATGAAATCCGAATGCAAGAGCGAGGGGGACGCAATCCTGCTCGGTCGTCATTTTGCACAGCAGTTGAACTCCACTCGGGATCAAACTCAAATCGATTGCATTATTTCGGGTGGTGAACCAACCGTCATATTACCACCTGCGGCAACACGGGGACTTGGCGGGCGAAATCAACAATTGACACTCGCATTGCTCGATTGGTTCGAACACCATGGAGGATGGCCAACCGACGCAGAAATGGCGTTTGTTTCGGGCGGGACCGATGGTGAAGATGGGCCAACCGATGCGGCTGGAGCTTATGTCGATCAATATGTTTTTGCACAAATGAAGTCGCTGCAATTGGATCCCGAGGACTATCTGAATCGGTGCGACGCATATCGATTTTTCGATAGGACAGCAGGGCTATTGCAGACTGGTCCAACAGGCACCAACGTTTGTGATTTGCGAGTGGGACTGGTCGGTCGGTTCCGCCATTTGGCATGAAACATGTCGAAAATCTTCGGGTATCTCGCGCGGGACTGTTTCCGTACTTGAATCTGTTTGAAGTCTCAGATTTGGGTACTGAGATTTTCGGTGTTTTCCATTCCACTTCTGATTCAGTCAAATGGAGAGGACGGGTAGATTGAGCACTAGGGAAGTGCAATCGCTACCAGTTCTGGCATCCGTTGTTTCACATCACGCGTCGTGTTTGCGTTGATTGCAAGTTGCTCCAAGGATGGATCGACCAACTGGTATCGCACATCGCGTTGGCGTGCCGTGTACCCATACTCTTCGATGGCACTTCGGATTTGATTCAAGGTTAAGAAGTGTACGGTTCCCGCCTCTGCAACCACGTTTTCTTCGAGCATAAGTGACCCCATGTCGTTGGCTCCGTATGCAAGTGCCAATTGTCCAATTTTGAGTCCTTGCGTGACCCAACTACTTTGAATATTTGGGATGTTGTCCAAGTACAGTCGTGCAACCGCTTGCGTCTTAAGATACTCAAAAGCTCCTGTGGGAGGGATATTCGAAAGTTGGGTGTTGTCAGGTTGGAAAGTCCAGCAAATGAATGCTGTAAAGCCATGGGTTTCATCTTGTAGTTGCCGTACACGCTCGAGGTGTTCGACCCTCTCTGCCAGAGTCTCTACATGCCCAAACATCATAGTGACGGTACTGACACCTCCTAGTTCGTGCCAAACTCGCATGACATTTAACCAATCATCCGTCATGACTTTGCCACGAGTGATTTGGCTCCGGACACGATCCACCAAGATTTCTGCACCTCCGCCTGGAATGCTACCTAGTCCCGCCTCCTTGAGACGCTCGAGAACCGTTCGAATCGGAAGCTTGTTCACTTTGGTAAAGTGATGTAGTTCCGGGGGGCTGAAGCCATGAATGTTGATACTTGGGAATTCTCGCCGAATGTTCTGCAAAAGTTCTTCATACCATTCCAACGTGAAGGTCGGGTGCAATCCACCTTGCATTAGGATTTGGTTTCCTCCAAGCTCCACTGTTTCCCGAATTTTCTCAAGCAGATCCGCTCTTGGCAACACGTATCCGTTCCCACTCTTGGGAGTCCTGTAAAATGCGCAGAAGTCACAGACCGCCGTGCAAACGTTGGTATAGTTGATGTTCCGATCAATGTTGTAAGTGCGAACCGATTCAGGATGAAGACGCTGAGTGATTTGGTTCGCAGCGGAGCCAATTGCAGCAAGTTCACGGCATTCAAGTAGGAGGAGTGCATCCTTCTGCGACAGTCTTTCACCGTCCAGGATACGACCTAAGATCGACGATACCGTTGGATTGGAAGTTACCATGACCAGGTCCTTGGTTGCTCAGTTCGAAATTAGGCCCAACAGGTCACAACGACGACGAAACTCGTTGAGTCCTGCTCGCTCATCTGCACTTAAAAAAAACCGGATGAAGTTAGTGAGGTAGTCTAGGCATTGCTCAGGTGACAATTGATATTTCCCAGCTGCTTCAGACGCAATCTCCTGAACGTTTTCTAATCCATAATCCCTTGTTCGTTCAAGAGTCCGCCTCCATTTTTCGTTTGCAAAACGGCTATGTCGTGCGACCCACATCGCAAAAACGAACGGCAATCCAGTTTCTTCAAACCAAGCTTGCCCCAAATCCCAATCGCTTTGAAATGCGGGTCGAAACGAATCCGGATGCATTGCACGATCTCCGATAACCAATACTGCGTCAGCCGGAGCCGAGATCGGGTCGTCGGTCATCTTCAACGCGATCGTGTTGGGGACAAAACCATATCTCTGATGGAACAGGATTTTGATCAATGCAACACTGGTTCGCGAACCTTCATCTAAAGCCAAGATTCTAACCTGAGATGGCTCACAACGAAAAAAGACCCGGACTGACCAAACTGGCCCTCGACAAGCAATGACGGCGTTGGAAACGATTCGAAACTCTGAGTGCTGAAAATACTCAACGACCGGGATAAGTCCGATGTCTATGGCACCCGATGATAGTTCAAGCGCAAGCTTACTAGGCAATGCCAACGTCAGTTCGGCGTCTTCACCCAAGGCTTTGTTCAGTCCGAAGATGAGCGGTTTGGAGTTGAGATAGGAGACTGCGCCGATTCTCATTGGCTCACATTTGTTTTCCCCAGAATAAACGTGGGGTCGGAAGAGCTTCAATCTAGAGACGGAACGCATAGTGGGTTTTATCATTGATTTGATCCTGTCGATACGTTGTAACCGTATCGCAAACCGATCTTTAACTTCTCATCGAATGGTGGGTCACGCTTTCCACAAGCAACCTGCCCACGACCAGCCGACGCCAAATCCAACCAGCACATTTTGACTTCCAGGAACGAGTTTTCCTTCGTTGCGAAGATCTTGGATGAGAATTGGCAGAGTGCTGGAAACCGTGTTTCCACGGTCGTGCAAACGGATGGGCAACTTTTCATCGTCGAGATTGAGAGCTGATTGCAGGTGTTCGAGCATTTTCCGCGTCGCTTGGTGCATCAAAAAGTGGCTTACATCCGATAACTGCAAATCCGCTTTTCCAACCATGTCTCGAACCAATTGCGGGATGGCTCCAACGGTGAAGTTCATCAAGCTAGGCCCATCCATGTAAAGTCTGCTTGACCAGCGTTTACGGTGTCGTGGCGTGATTGCGTCTTCCTGGCAACGAGCACCGCCATCGCCGACGATGAGCGTATCCGCACCGCTTCCGTCCGTACCAAACTCAAATCGCGAGAGGGCTGGCTCGTCGCAGGCCTCGATCAAGGTGGCGGCGGCCCCGTCGCTGAAAATGGTCCTCAACGATCGATCGTCCGGGCTAATGTACTTGGAATATGTTTCCGCCGTCACCAAGAGGATACGTTTGCATTGCCCGCTTGCCATGAGTCCCTTTGCAAGAGAAAGGCCATACACGAAGCCCGAGCAGCCTAAATTGAAATCGAGGGCACCGCAATGTGTACTCAAACCCAAACGGTCTTGGACCAGACAGGCGGTTGTTGGCAACGGGTAATCCGGGGTTTGTGTGCAAAGAAACAAGAAATCGATGCTCTTCGGATCGATGTTCTGTTCCGCAAATAGCTTTTGGCAAGCTTTTACCCCTAAATCCGATGCGGTTTCATTGGGTGCCGCGAGGTGCCTGAGCGAAATACCGGTTTTTTCGGCAATTAACGCCACATCCCAGTCAGGGTTTTCCGCTTGCAACTGTTCGTTTGTTTCCACTCTTTCGGGGAAATGAACGGCGATGGGACCGATTTGAGAATGGGGCACGTTTGCCATCTTGGAAAGGAGCAGGAAGGTGGGTGATCAGATCATAATGATACCCGTGTGGATTCAAATGCGAAAGATCGTACATTCGTGTTCCATTGCTGACCGAAAAACGAAGACTCTTCATCGGTTCCGGGTTGAGTTCTACGCCGCAGAGTGAAAAAAAAGCTTACACTAGCGTTCTACGCCTACGGTCGTTTTT
>CAMDKL010000099.1 GCA_945900945.1 Pirellula staleyi DSM 6068 | reverse complement strand
CCACCACCACCACCGGAGCTACCGCCGCCACCGAAGCCTGGCCCCATGCCAACCGTTGTTTGAGTCGTTGACGGCTCAGAAACGACAACCTCGGTTTGAGGAGGTAGTTCGCTCCCTGATATGTCTCCTAATTCCATATTCAAGCTATTCGGGATTTTGTTACCTTGAGCGACTAGTAGTTTCCCACTAGCATTCTTGCTAACAACGCTTCTGTTGACTGCACAGAATCCTGTTATTGCAACTCCTTGATCACCTGCTGCGACCAAACCATAGCAAGCGGGTGCAAGTTCAGGGACGGAAAAGCTTCCATCTGCTGAGACTCTAACTCGCTTCAACTCTTGCCCATCCTTCATGATAAAAACGGTCATCGAACTCATGTTGATCGGTGCTGACGCTTTTCCAAGTCGACCCGATAGAGTGCCTTGTCCATTTAGCAAGACTTGATACGACGACGCCAGACTTCGCTTGCTACCGAGTGGATCTTGTGTTGGAGCGATGGAAGGAGATAGTTTTTTTGGAAAGGACTGTCCGCGAAGAATTTCCGATACACGACTACTCGTTTGCATCACGGGGACATGAACTGAGTTGGGAAGATTTTTTCCTGCACTGCCATCCAATACAATCAGCGAGAAGATTGCTAGTGAGCCCTCCCCTTCTGCAGTCAACGTGTAAGTCCCAGGACTGACATGCTCGATTAAAAACTCTCCTTTGGAATCCGTTTCGACGAAGGCCACAACCGATCCGTTGAGGCTGAGTGATACTCGCATCTTCGGAAGCGATAAACTGTCCTTTCCTAACAGTGCGACAACAGATCCGCTAATTGAACCAGCACCGTTAACGTGAACCCACTGATTCACAAACAGGCCATTTGTTGGAGCGGTCTGAGAGGCCAATGCCGAAACCGAATTCGATTCAGTCTGCGTACCAAATGGCGACTGTGCAAATCCACAACTAATGGTTAGTGGAAGAACAACAAGCGAGTGAACAACGTTTCTTCGAACCGACGAAAACATCGAATTTCTCCTCAGGAAAGCAACTCAGGGCGACTGATGACGCTGGAAACCAGTATTCTAAGTAGTCTGTTTCGGAAAGCAAGGTGAAAAAACTCGGACTTATGAACTCTAATGCCACTTTTCGGAGAATTCCGGGAGCGGATATTCAATAACGGTCAAGGGTTTTCGACGTTCTTCTCGAATTGCCCAAAGTCGAGAATAACCTCGTGAAACCAGCTTTATTCGCAACGCCACGTACTCGAAATCAAGCTGGATTTTCGAAAATGGCCCGTCTACGTTCGGGGGAGTACCGAATCGCTCGTCCGCAATAAACTGAGAAAAGGCAGGCGCACACCTCAAATGACATTCTGGCGAAGCATGCAATGTCTCGGGATCGATCTCGCCAATGACGTAACTCAGATACAACTGGCTGTCCGTAATGTGCTCGACTTCTTCCCTGCATACTCGGCACAAATATCCTTGATCGCATCGGGCCATTTTAAAGTCCAAGTACATCGAACATGGAGTACTGCTTGGGTGACTTATTTACTAAGAATTTTGCAGCTGCGATCGCGCCGCTTGCATAACAATCTCGGTTGGAGGCAGCCACTCGAAGCTCAATCGTCTCGCCCATCATTCCGAAGATGATGGTGTGCTGACCTGCGTCGTCTCCAACGCGAACTGCGTGATATCCGATTTCGCCATGGGGACGCTGTCCAACCTGACCGACCCGCCCGTGAACATGCTGGCCGATCTCCATTTCGTTGGCAACGATCTGCCCAAATTTGAGTGCCGTCCCGCTCGGACTATCTTCCTTGAATCGATGGTGCCGCTCGATAATCTCGACGTCGGCACCCCCCGGAACGTTCTTCAATGCGCGCGCGGCCTTCTCTACCAGCTTCATTGTCAAATTGACGGCAAGACTCATATTGGGTGCATAGCATACTGGAATGAGTTTCGAGGCAACTTCAATCGCATCTATCTGTTTCAAAGTTAGCCCTGTCGATGCGATTACGATCGGTATCCGTTTGGCTACGCAATGTTCTAGCGCGCTCATGCAACCATCCGCAGACGAAAAGTCGATGGCGACGTCAATGCTCTCTGGCCAACTGCTTGATACAGGCACGCCATTTGCTGGAATACCAGCCAGTGATCCAGCATCTTCACCAATATGTTTTGAGGATGAGCGCACGATCGCAGCTGTGATCATGACCGCAGGATCAATACTGCTCAAAGCGATAAGCCTCTTTCCGTTTCGCCCCGAGGCGCCATGGATAGCAAGTTGGATAGGAGAGTTCATGTTCGGCTGTTCGAAATTCTATAAGGGGCAATTCAACGCCGACGATTTAACCCTTGCAAGCGATCTCCCGCAAGGCCTCTAGCACGGCCGTATCATGGCCATCGACGCTCACTTTTTTCCACACTTTGGCGATCTTTCCGTCGGCGTCAATAACGTACGTGCTGCGTTGGACCCCCATGCTTTTCTTGCCATACATGTTCTTTTCACGCCAAGCACCATACGCTTCGGCCACACTGTGGTCCGGATCTGCAAGCAGCGGAAAATTGAGGGAAAACTTATCGCGAAATTTTGCGTGGGACATTTCGTCATCGGGACTTGCCCCGAGAACAATTGCGCCTAAATCCTTAATCTGCTTGCTCGCATCTCGGAAAGCGCATGCCTCTTTTGTACAACCAGGAGTGTCGTCCTTAGGATAAAAATAGAGAACCACGGGCTGTCCCTTGAAATCACTTAGTTTCATTTTCTTTCCTGAATCCGAAACCAACGTAAATACCGGGGCTTTGCTGCCCACTTCTAGCCAATCGCTCATTCGCTACCTGCCTTCGCTTAAAAACTCAAGACTGTGAAAAGTGATGGTCACATACATTGTGCAGTCCTTTGCAACTTAGAATCCCGAGGAATATCATAAGACTCGCTCATTTCAGACTTTACCGCTATTCCATTTCCCGGATAGACTCTTTGGGGGGTCTCGTGCTGAGATGAATTGAACTGAATAGAGATGAGATGAGATGAGATGAGAGGATGAGTATGAATATGAATATGAATATGAAGAGCATACCGCGAAACTACCTAACTGCTTACTACCCCACTGTTTTGGCAGCCATCGCTGGCACGATCTTCGTAGGCGCATGGCCACTCGACGCTGCCGATGACACTGCAAAATCGCCCGCTAGTGGGAAAATCTGGGAAGCGAATGATCTCAATCGACCGAAACCACCGGTTCGCGATCCTGGTCCAGGCACCGAGAAAGAGTTTGCAAAGCCGCCGAGCGACGCAGTATTGTTGTTCAATGGGAGTGACCTGTCAGAATGGGAGCGTCGTCCCGGGGCTAGGGAACAACCGCCCGTGATGGAGCCGAAATGGAAAGTAGGCGACGGATATTTTGAAGTCGTACCGAACAGCGGCAATATCTACTCCAAAGAGAAGTTCGCCGACTGCCGCATTCACGTGGAGTGGGCGACACCGACCCAGTTCAAACCAACGGCACACGGGCAGAATCGCGGGAACAGCGGAGTCTTCCTCCCGGGCCATCAAGAACTGCAAATCTTGGACTCATTCGAAAATGAAACCTACGCAGACGGACAGGCTGCCGCCGTTTACAGCAAATATCCTCCGATGGTCAATGTATGTCGTCGACCGGGCGAATGGCAGAGCTATGACATCACGCTAGAACAACCACTCTTCGACTCGAATCGCAAAATGACGAAGCCATGTACAGTGACCGTCATTCACAACGGCATACTGGTGCAAGATCACGTTCCGATCGGCGGCGCGGCCACGTCCGGATCCATCGGGCTACAAGACCATTATACGCCTGTCCGGTATCGCAATGTTTGGTTGCAAAAACTCACGCCACCGCAAACGCCTCAGTCAGTCCCATGAATGGCTACCCACGAATCCATTTGGGCGATCAGGGAAATCAACCGGTAATAGTGCTTACGACAATGCTATTTACGGAACGACTGCCTGCTGAATAACAAGTTCTAACAATGCTAGGCCATGTCGCCTTCAATGGAGCTATTGACGATGTGGGGTTATTGATCGCCCTCAATTATGCATAAGTCTTCGAACAAAATGAACAAAATGAACAAAATGAATAGACATGGATGAACATGATTTACAGGATGATTTCAACTCGCTCGCAGATTCACTTGTGTCGTGTGAATCCTGTACGTCCTTGTTTGTTTCTTCGGTTGTGTCGAGTATTCAGGCTCTGAAAGTATAATGGAGGCCCGGGACGAAAAGGGCCTTTTCTTCTCCTGTTCATCCCCAGCCTGAATAAGACGCCCGTATCATCTTGATGCATTAAACTATTTGAGCATGGGTGCTTAAATGCAATTAGCCGGGGCCGACTCCGTCTTGGGTCTTCCAGAATCCGCCAAGCGTGTGATCAAATTGCAAGCGGGCTGCTGGCTGCTCCGTTACTATCTTGCCGTCGCGAAACACCGTTCGACCATCTACGAATACTTGTTTTGGAAAGCCTCGAAGCGATTCCCCCGCCCAGGGAGACCATCGACTCTTAGTGAACTGCTCCGAGTTTTCGATCGTGCGCATTTCATTCGGATCGACCAGCACTAGATCTGCGTCGTAGCCAATCTCGATTCGTCCCTTGCCCACTAGTCCCCACACGCGCGCAGGTGCATCGCTGGTCCAGCTCGCAATTTGCTCCCACGTACACTCACCCCGCGATGCCCTGTCCAAAAGCAAGGAAAAGTAGTTTTCAACCGCAGGTAAACCGCTAGGTGACTTTGGGTACGGCTGTTTTTTTTCTTCTAAAGTGTGCGGTGCATGGTCTGTCGCTATGACTTGAATGTGACCCTCCAACAATGCTTGCCAAAGCCTCGTGTTATCGTCACGAGTTTTGATCGATGGGTTCATCTGGATGAGGTTACCAAGGCGAGCGTAGTCGTCGCAATTGAAATGCCAATGGTGCGGGCAAAGCTCCGCCGTAATGAGGTTAGCGTGATCGGTAATGAGTGGGATCTCGGCGGCGGTACTGACATGCAAGACGTGGAAACGATGATGGTGGCGTTTCGCAAGATCAATTGCTCGGCGAGTAGCTATGACCGCAGCCGCTTCATCACGAATTACGGAATGGTCGGAGACTTTAAGGTCGGTGCCCAGTCTCGCTTGATTCGAGCGGACCGTGGTTTCGTCTTCACAGTGTGCGCAGATGGGGAGTCGAGTTTCCGCAAAGATCCTTTCGAGCGATTCTTGATCGTCTACCAGTAAATCTCCAGTGCTTGAGCCTATAAAAATCTTGATCCCTGGCACTCCTGTCGCGTATTTTAGCGATTCGATATTGGTGGTAGTGGCTCCTATATAAAATCCAAAGTTGACGATTGATTTCCCAGCAGCCAACCGATATTTGTCTTCAACCAGCGATTGGTCGATTGCCGCAGGTTTTGTGTTAGGCATTTCTAAAAAGGAGGTCACGCCGCCAGCCGCGCAAGCACGAGACGCTGTATGCAGGTCTTCTTTGTGTGTTAATCCAGGTTCTCGAAAATGCACTTGATCATCAATCAGGCCAGGAAAAAGCACCAGTCCGGTAGCGTCTATGACTTCCTTTGCAATGGTTGTCGGAGCAGCATCCATGCTGACAATTTTCCCGTTCTCAACCAAGAGATTCGTTAGGGCGCGGCCACTTGGGAGAATTGCAGTTGCATTTTTAATGAGAAGGGATTGAAACATGATAGACGATGCAAAGTTGTTATCTAAAACGTATACTGTGACCAAGTTCAATTTACCGAAAATTCACACCTGCAACAGATGGGGCTGATCTGTGTCCAACTTTCTAAATACAAACCGCGTCCGCCGAAGTGATCAACCGAAATGGTCCTGGGTGGTCGTGGGTGTGGCTAGCCTAACTCTCTTTGTGTCGTTTACCTGTGGAGGATGTCAGGCACAGGATTCCCAAAATTCCACGAAAGAAAATCCCGTTCCCAAGACGCTTGAAGGATGGCATCGACGAGTCGAAAAAGCACTGCAGGATGGCAAAGCAGACGAAGCAATACGTGAAATGGACGACGCAATAAAGAGCCTTCCGAATAACTCCCAGTTGGTCAGTATCCGAGGTTCCCTTAAATTTCGCAGTGGCAAGATTGCAGAATCCATCAAAGACTTTGACAAGTGCATTGAGTTGAATCCTGAAGGCAAGCCGTATCTATGGCAACGAGGCATAGCCCTTTATTATGCAGATCGGTTCAAGGATGGTCTTGAACAATTTGCGGTCCATCGCGAAGTGAATCCAAACGATGTCGAGAATGCGTTCTGGCATTTCCTTTGCAACGTGCGACTAAACGGTCTTGAGGCGGCACAAAAGGATGTGCTGTTGTCCGGACTCGATAATCGAGTACCCATGATGGAGGTTCAAAAGTTAATACAGGGTAAACTTACACCCGAAGATGTAATCGCAGCTTGCGAAAAGGGAGGTGCAGGAGCTAACGGCCAAAAGCAATCGCGATTTTATGGCTATCTTTATACTGGATTGTACTACGATGCCCTCCAAGATACGGACAAAGCAAAACTATGGCTTGAGAAGTGTGTCGAACAGGGATTAGACATCTACATGGCCGACGTTGCCAAGATCCATCTTAAATTGCTTAATGCAAAGAAGTAGTTGGGTTGACTGCTCCGGGGTCGGAGTCAACGCTCGCCTAAATGTCCGGCTGGGGACAGCCGGACCTATTCGTGATTAGTACGATCGATCACTATCCTAGATCCGATAACGGAATGCCACGTTTGTCACTAAGCAACTCACGGTAGCGAGTTCGCGAGTACTTCATCCATATGCCGAGATAGACGTTGACCACTATCGAAAAGAGCAACAACGAAGGGAGCAGCTTTTCTTTTGTAAGAGGCTGGTCGTCAAAGACTTCGTTCGCTGTGTTGGCAGGATTCTCGCCAGTCCGGCCGGGAATAGGGACACTAGCAAAATTGGAAGTCGGTGCGACTAGGTAAGGGGTCACAGATGAGTAGGAAGGTGCTTGTTGCGTTACGGGAGCACCGTATTGCTGTGAATGGGCTAGAGAGGGCGAATTGTTTGGGTAATAGGGCTGTTGAGCAATCGAACCATCGTTGTAGCTTGGTGCACCAACAGACGGATTTGGATTGGTTGCGAGTGGAACGTAGGGCTGGTGGATGTTAGCGCCGGAAGCATAATTTCCCTGGGTGGCGTAATTACCCTGGGTGGCATAGTTGTTGCCCTGGGTGGCATAGTTGTTGCCCTGGGTGGCGTAGTTGTTGGCTTGGGTAGGTGGATAAGTGCTAGTTGAGTACCCAGTAACACCCGAAGTTGTTGGATTCGATGGCACGAAACCAAAAGGTAGCGATTTGGTTTGGGTAGGCCGGAATCCATCGCGGGTTGATGAAGTCTTGGCGCCAAAGGGGGACACATCATTGCGTGTAGCGGTTGGCAAAGTTCCTGTGTTTAGATTGTAGCCGCTTGGCAATCCTGCGCCTCCGGAGGCAGGTAATACGGCTGGTAAACGGGTCGCATCAATTGGAACCGTCGAGCGGCTGTCCAAGTTGGCGATGTGTGGCAAATTACCCGTTGTTCGACCATCGCTAAACGATTGCGGATTGGGTGGGTTGCGTTCGACTGGCCCGCTCCCGATTCGGACAATAACTTTTTCGATCCGACTTCGAATCCCTTCCGGCACATCTGCGGGAAGCTCTTGCCCTTGCGGCCCTTTCGCGAATGCCGCGATGGCTTCTGGAGCGATTTGAATGATCATGCAAAATTTGCCGTCGTGGATGTCCGTTCCCCAGCCAATAGCACATTGCGAACCAGTCGGGTCCGTCGGCAAAACAGGAGCGGGAACAGGCATCCCTGTGGGGAATCCAACCGCTGAACTGTTTTGGTTCTGATCGGGCAAAACATCGCCACGAGGGATTTGCATCATCATCGAAATGAGGAGCAGGAGTAATTGTCCGTTCATTCTTCAGCCTCTTTGGCGACGCTCCCAGGAGTAATTCGTCCGATCACAGTTGCTTGCTCTATTGGCAATGACTTGGTAATGATAGAGGAACTAGTCGAACGGCGTAAATAGAAATCGAGACTCCAAATGGGGCAAATAAAGTGGGACATGACGAGGATAGGTGGGGCGGCCGGCATGATTGCAGCAAAAACACACAACTTTCTCTCATAAGGAGTCGGAAATTAATGTTTTTTTGTTCGATGGAACTTCTTTAGGCAATCCAGCTCTAAAAATACACATTTACGGAAAAACTGTTAGGAACGGCAAATTCACGCGAAGCCGGGGCTGAATGGGTAATTTAGCCCGTCTGGGAAAGAAGTGGATTGAAATCAGCACGATTGCCAAGTACCCTCACAGTACGGGAGTTTGCAGGGACTAATTTGTCCTTCGAATTTTCTTTCCAAAGCTTTACCTTTCTTGATCTTTACGGTGGAAGAATCGATGTCCGTTTCGCCAACACGTCAGTCCCGCAAATCTACAACGCGAAATCGCAGTGAAAAGTCTGCCAAACAGGGATGGATGAGACGAATGCTTCGTCTTGAGTCGCTGGAACAGCGCCAGTTGATGGCCGCTGATGTTATGCCTTTCCATAACTCGCTGGTTTCTGCGGATGTGAACGGAGACTTCAGTATCTCTCCGCTCGACGCGCTAGTAGTTATCAATCGGTTGAATTCTCAAGGGTCTGGGACCTTAACAGGTCAGGTACCGATTGACACAAATAACTTTGTCGACGCAGACAATGACGACCGTCTTTCGCCGCTAGATGCTCTCATTGTGATCAATGCGATCAACAACGGGGAGGGTGTCGGCGAAAAAGCGCAAGTCAGGTATCAGTTTTTCTCCGTGAACGCGGATGGTACTGCTGGAACGTTACTAACGGATCCAAATCCGAATGATGGAATCCCTGAGGCCAACATCGGGACCGGCGAACGAATAATCGTTCGGACGCAAATGCTCGATTTACGTTCCGATTTAAATAACCCACAAGGCGTATTTAGTGCGTACCACGACCTGTCCTACACGAACTTAGACAATTCGTCGACGGAAAAGCTTGAGTTCCAATGGGGTGAATACAATCAGATTGATATCGGGACCACTGTTCGGGGCGGATCATTTACGATCAAGTTTGGATCGGCTACCACAACCGCTATTTCACCAGCTTTTTTCACGAGCGGTAGTGGCGCGAAGATCTATAATGCCGCTGAGACAGCTATCAATATCAGAAACGCGATTCAAGCTCTGCCGTCTGTTGGCGCTGGAAACGTCTCGGTTCGGGTACTCACGAATTCGTCATCGTCGCGATTCGGCGTCAACTTCATCGGCAGCCTAGCCCATACCGATGTAGCCAGTATTCTTGAGGTCGGATCCAACAACCTTGTTGACGGTAGCAATGTAGCCGTCACTCTGACGATTGGGCAAAATAGCGCGGACCCAAGTCTGGATATCGTTGCGTCCGTTGCACGCAACAGCAATTTGAATAATGATTTTACCGACAATTCAAATACAAGGGTGACTGGCGTAAAGTATATCAACGGGCTAGATGGTCGATTGAAAACACCAGTTGCTGGTTCGCCCACCCGCACGATTACCCTGATGGGCGGATTCTCGGACAAAAGCAATCTTAATCAGCAATTCGAAGCTTCTGTCTTTGTGAACGTGGTTGATACTCTCTTCAAAGGATCGTCGGTTGGCAGAATCCAATTGCAAGCGGATACTTCGCCACCTCCTGCGGCAGGATCGACTGGCAATAATCTAGGTATCGCTTTGTACGGCGGCGTAGCACAGTACTTGACTTCGTCTGTGGTTATTTTGGGAACAGGCTTTATCAACATCAACGACAAACTGACCGCCAATCCCGATTCAGCTAGCGTCGCCGAAGACTCTGGCCAAACGGTAATCAATGTTGTTGCCAATGACCGCGACAACAATGTTCCGGCAAAGCCATTTCAAGTGGTTAGCGTCACGCAGCCGAGTGTTGGACTTGGTACTGTGTCGGTGAATGGCACAACCAACGTTGCCTTTACCCCAGCTCTTGATTACTTTGGCCCAGTTGTCTTCACCTACACGATTCGAAATAACGCCACACCGACACCAGACACCGCGGTTGGAACCGTTTCGATCAACGTAACACCTGTCAACGATGCCCCTAATATCATCGGAACACAATTTACCGTTGTCGAAGATCCGACAAGTCCTCTAATAATCACGCCGACTCAAATATTCAATGCGGGGCCACTAAACGAAATCAATGGCGTACCGCCTCAAACGGTTGCTTTCTCGTCCGTTACTTCCGGCGCCCAGACGAATGGCTCCGTCTCCGTCGATGTCAACACTGGGAACATCAACTTTACGCCCACAGTCAACTTCTTTGGAAATGCAGTGTTTACGGTAACCGGTACGGACAACCTTGGTGCCTCTAAAGTCGCAACCATTACGGTAAGCGTAACGCCAGTCAACGATGCTCCCGTGCCATTCAGTGGGACTCTGACGGTCGTCGAAGATGGTTCACTCATTTTGATCGGTGCAGGTGCTTCAAATGATCTGATTGCGAAATCGAACCCAGGCCCTCTGGAATCTGCTAGCCAAACCGTGCGATTGATCTCGATTCAGGGAACAACCGCTCAAGGCGGGACGATCACGACGGTGGGTGGTGTGACAACCTATCGCCCACTGGCAAATTACTTTGGACCAGATTCGTTCACCTATGTTATTTCTGACAATGGATCACCCAACCTAGAAGCGACCGGAAACGTTAGCATCAACGTCACGCCGGTCAACGACGCTCCTCTCGCAGTCGACGATACCGGCGCTGCAAGATTCGTGGTCTTGGGAATCGACACAATTGTGAACTCGTTAACTGTCATGCAAAATGACAATGCCGGGCCACTTGAGCTAAACGACACGATCACTATCGTATCGGTTACCACCCCTACCATCGGAACAGCAACAATAAATGGAGCTGGTACTGCGATACTATTCACGCCACCGACTGGTCAGTTTAATGTCGCTTCGACTTTCAAGTACACGATTCGTGACACGGGTGGACTGACCTCAACAGCAAATGTCGAAGTCTTTATTATTCCACCGGTTTTGCCGTTCGCGTTGAATGACTCGAGGAGCACTCCCGAAGACTCAACTGCGTTCACCATCGATGTGATCGCTAATGACTTTGCAAACAGCGGGGCCGTAAAGAACTTGCTGTCGTTCACGCAGCCAGGTGCAAGCACAGGTACTGTTGTTCTAGATGATCGTGGGACCGCAGGTGTTTTGACGGATGATCGTTTGATCTACACACCGCTTGCCGACTTCTTTGGCAACGCGATCTTCACTTATACGATGAACGATGATAAGGCTGGAAGTGTCGCATCGATAGCCACTGTAACGATTTCCGTAACGCCCGTTAACGACCTTCCCGTAGCAGTTGACCGAACAGTAGTAGCAACAGAAGATACCAAACTGACGGTTCAAGCGTTGACGATAACGGATGGGCCAACGCCCCCCTTTACCAGGCTTAGCAAAGGACCGGGCGAAGACGCTCAAACTTTGACCATTACCAATGCAGTCAATCAGACCCTAGGCAGCGGTTCGGTTTCCGTAGTGAATGGCAACATCGAATTCGTGCCAGCGAAAGATTTCAATGGTCAGGTTCTGGTTCTCTACACGGTGACCGATAACGGTTTAGACGATACGACACCCAACTTCAAGAGCGCTTCAGCGACCTTGACGATCATTGTTGCAGCAGAAAATGATCCCCCTATCGCGATTGCGGATTTGGCTGTGACCACAGCTGAAAATCTGCCGGTTACCGTTGCGATTTCCACGCTTTTGGCAAACGACCTACCGGGTCCTGCCAATGAATCTTCCCAAACAGTTACCTTTATTCCACTTACTGGAGCGATCACCACCGCCAAGGGGGGGACGGTCACACAAGTTGGCAGCAACTTGATCTACACACCTGCGACCTCGTTCAATGGCCTAGACAGCTTTACGTATCAAATAAGTGATGGTCAAGAGACATTGTCGACTGCGACCGGATCCCTGACGGTTATCGTGTCGGAGGTAAATGATGTTCCGACTGCGACAACTTTGACTCGCGATGTTTACGCGAGCGTCGCAACCATTTTCAATCTAACCGCTGATTTGGCTGGTATGGACAAGGGAGCTCCTAACGAAAGCGGCCAGACGTTGCGTGTGAGTCAAATCCTTCGCGATCCGGGCACCATCGGAATGATTGTTTTGAATGCGAATGGAACGATCACGTACACAGCACCCTTTGGTGCGAGCGGACGTGACACTTTTCGGTACGAAGTAATTGACAATGGCACAACCAACGGCGTTGCAGATCCAAGGACTTCCATAGGTACCTTTAATGTTAAGATTTCGCCTTTCATTCCTAGCAAGGTACGCGGCATCGCCTTCATCGATGACAACGATTCGCGAGTGCGTGAAGCCAACGAATTGCGACTCGGTGGCATCGAAGTAACGTTGAATATCCCGGCAACGCCGACTTCACCAAGTCAAACCTTGACCCAGCAGACGCGTGCTGACGGTTCGTATGTGTTCGACTTGCTACCGCCTGGTGTATATACAGTTAGTTTTGAAGTGCCAGTTTATATGGAGGACTCGCCGCTCCCGAACTCATTCACTCAAACGATTGTCGCGCCGGGAGATGTCGACGCAGAATTCAACTTCAGCGTTTTGGGTATCATTCCAGGCTTTGCAACCAATCTGGAAAACTTAGCTTCTAGTTTTTATATTAAAGACGGTAGTTTGAGGAATTCCGGAGTCTACGCAGCGATTGGACGCGACGGAAGATCTGAGTGGACGGCTGCACAAGAGGGCTTTTCAGGCGACACGTTCCAAGAAGTTGTGCTCAGTGACGATGCTACCAAGGCTTATTTGACTGTGGTACGCGGGCCTAACCATTTCGTTTTCACCGCGGCTTTGAATAATCGACAGTTTGTCAAGGTTTTAGATGGCGGCCGTGTACTCGTAAAAATCATGGCGACTAGCTCCGATCTCACCTGGCAGAAAGTTTCGCTGTCTGCTCCACCAGTAGAAATCCTATCCAAGGCGCGAGCTTATCTGGATGCAGTGGACGAGTTCTTCTTTCAGCTAGGCTGGATTCTAGTCTGATCAAGGTCCGGCGACATACGTAGGTCCGGCTGTCCTCAGCCGGACATTATAGTGCGTGACAAGGCATTTCTTTGCTCGCCCTAGACGTTGCTAACCTACATGCGTGTTTCTCTAAAAAAGCGTATACTCCGACTCGTGGGAAGACCGCGCCAGTTTGCGGTTGCCAAAATTTGCCCTCCTTTCAAACGAGAGAGTTTTGCACATGGCTTTGGGAAAGACTTTTGACAGCGTTATAGGCACCGTTGGAAATACGCCGATGATCCGCATCAATCGCTTGGTACCCTCTGAGCACGCGACCGTATTTGCTAAATGCGAATTCTTTAACCCACTTCATAGCGTCAAGGACCGAATTGGAATGGCCATGGTCGAGGATGCCGAGCAAAGCGGTCGGCTTACCAGGGAAACGCACATTATTGAGCCAACGAGTGGCAATACTGGGATTGCATTGGCTTTCGTATGTGCCTCAAAAGGATATCGGCTAACTCTAACGATGCCTGAGTCGATGTCGATTGAACGTCGGGCCCTGCTGAGAGCCTTAGGAGCAAGTTTGGTACTCACACCTGCTGCCGACGGCATGCGGGGCGCGATTTCGAAGGCCTCGGAATTGGTAAACAACGATCCGAATGGTTGGATGCCACAGCAGTTCGAGAATCCAGCCAATCCAGCAGTACATGAACGCACGACCGGGCCCGAGATTTGGACCGACTCGGCTGGCCAGATCGACGCAATCGTGGCTGGCGTTGGCACGGGCGGCACTATTACGGGTGTCGCTCGCTACATCAAAAAGCTCAATCCCAATTTCAAGGCAATTGCGGTGGAGCCAAAGCAATCACCGGTTATCTCTGGCGGGCAGCCTGGCAAACATCGCATTCAAGGCATCGGCGCCGGCTTTGTCCCGAAAAACCTCGACAGGTCCATTGTCGACGACGTCATTCAAGTCGACGATGAAGTAGCCTTTGAATGGGGACGGAAACTTGCTAAACACGAGGGGATATTGGGCGGTATTAGCAGTGGAGCCAACATGTGGGCTGCAGCGCAACTCGCGGCCCGCCCCGAATTCAAAGGAAAACGCATCGTAACGATCATGTGCAGTCTAGGGGAACGTTACCTTTCGACACCTTTGTTCGGAGATCTAGGAACATAACACATGCTTATGCATCACAAACGCCCGTTCCCGCGACGCCAGTTTTTATCAAGTTTTGCTAGCGTTGCAGCCGTGTCCACTGGCCTATCTCACCTTAAGGCTTCGTCACCGCTTTCGGTCGATGACAGGACTCGCAATTCGAGAGATCCAAATTGGGATCGATCTACTCGCGAGGGCCTTGCGTTCCTTGCCCGCACGCAGTCGACTCTTGGACAATGGAATACTCCTCCATATCCAGTCGCCATTGGAGCGTTGGCTGGTTTGGCATTGCTATGTAGTGGATCGACCATAACGCAGGGACCTTATGCGGTACCGCTCAAGCGGACCACAGATTTTCTAATTAGTCGCAGCAGAAAGAACGGACTGATCGGCGACCAACAGGACGATCAGCGTTATACGTATGGTCATGGTTTTTCGATGTTGTTCTTGTCGCAAGTATTAGGAGAAGAGGGACTTCAAGACCGCCGCGACGATTTGGTCGATGTCTTGAACCGAGCGGTCTCTTTTTGCGGAAAGGCGCAAACGCCAGCTGGAGGATGGGGTTACATCAGTGCAAAGGACGGAAGCGACTACGACGAAGGCTCCACGACGATTACCCAGGTTCAGGGCCTAAGAGGCTGTCGCAACGCTGGCATCGCTGTCCCCAACGAGATCATTGAGTCGGCAAAACGCTACATTTACAAATGCCAAAACGAAGATGGCGGCATCAGTTACTCAAGTCAGCAAATGGGGGCGTCACGCCCGGCGATCACCGCAGCCAGTCTTGCCGCACTCTACAACGCTGGCGATTATGAGAGCAAGAAAGTTCCTGAAATGTTGGCTTACTCGCGTCGCAATCTTTACAGTATTGGACCAGGGGATGACTCCTTTGGGCATTGGCATTACACATACCTCTACTACAGCCAAGTGGTCTATCGGCAGGGGGATGATGAATGGCTTCCTTTCCGTGACAGACTTTATACTCGCATTGCAAATGAGCAAAATCCGGACGGGTCGTGGGAAGGATCCATTCACAAGATCTACACCACTGCGTGCAATTTGATCATGCTGCAACTGGATCTTGGTTACCTTCCGATTTTCCAACGTTAGACGCGGAATATTCATTAGCCGTAGGGCGTTAGCCAAATGGCACTCACTTTGCAATTTCGTGAACCGGTGAACGCTAGCCCCGGGCCTGAATTCGCTAGCGAAATCGATTAGAACGCAGCCCGAAACTAGCGAAAAAAGTTTTAAGTTTAAGTGATTGGCATTGTGCGCTAGCCCTCGGCTGTCCTCTTCACAACAACCGGAGGCTAGCGCCTTCCGGCTAACGATGGATCCCTGCAAATGAATTCCGGACCAAAGCCCATGACTAAAAATCAGCTACTCAATGACGAAGCGTTCCAGCTCTGCAAGACGACACAGGCCAACGCAGAATCATGGCGAGTAGAGCATCAGCGGCTTTCCAACGGGGCGGTTCTATTGGATTTTGGAGTGAAGACTCCTGGTGGAATGTCGGCGGGGCTGATGTTGGCACGTATATGCATGTCTGGTCGGGCCGAGATCACAATTCACCCTGCCAACTATTCGCTTGGCCCATGGCCTCTGGTTCAAGTGGCCACGGACGATGCTGTCCATGCTTGCATGGCGTCTCAGTATGCGGGCTGGCCCGTAAAAAAGGACAAGTTCTTTGCGATGGGTTCTGGTCCGATGCGAACCAAACGGGGGAAAGAACATGTGTTGCAAACCTTGGGAGTGACCGATTCAAGTCCTTGTGCGGTCGGCGTACTTGAATGCGATACGCTACCCGATGAATCGGTCGTTGAACTGATCGCAAGAGAATGTGGAGTTGCGGTTGAAAACACAGTAATTTGCGTCGCGCCAACTCGATCCATTGCAGGCACAGTTCAAGTGGTTGCCCGTAGCGTAGAAACATCCATGCACAAACTTTTTGAGCTGGGTTTCGACTTGAATTCAATCGTATCCGGATATGGTACAGCTCCGTTGCCCCCTCCTGCTTTAGATTTTGTGCAGGGGATTGGGCGGACCAACGACGCGATTCTTTATGGTGGGCACGTCACACTTTGGGTCAATGCAGAAGATGACCGAATTCGAGAGATCGGTCCTAAAGTACCAAGCATTGCATCTTGCGATTACGGAATCCCGTTTGCACAGACGTTCAAGAAGTACGACTACGATTTTTACAAAGTCGATCCAGGTCTTTTTAGCCCTGCCATGATCACTATTATCAATCTCAAGTCGGGCAGATCGTTTCGATACGGATCGCTTCGCCCCGAAATTCTTTCGCAATCGTTTGGAGAATCGTTTGTTGATCTGGCTGAACCTGCCACACCATCATGACCGACTACATCGGCGATCAACGAGACCGTGCCTTGCGAGTTGGCGTTTTAGGGTCGCCGACGGGCTGGTACTTGAAAGAGCTGCAACGTGCCGCGTTTACCATGCCTGAGAACAGAAAGACCGTGGTCGAGCCACTGTCATTTAGCAAGCTCAGTGTTTGGTCCAACGGCACGTGTTTGCCAAACGCAAGGACTTGGACACAAGGCACTGAAATCGATTTCGATTCCAAATCAATTGATTTGACCGATTGCGATGCGGTGCTGGTGCGATCGATGCCGCTTGGCTCGGTGGAGCAAATTATCTTTCGGATGAATGCGTTGCATGCCGCCCGCGCTTCAGGAGTGCAAGTGCTCAATCCACCACGTTGCTTGGAAATCGCAATCGATAAGTGGCTGACTCTGGACATCGCTCAACGAGCAGGGCTGATGACTCCTAGGACGATTTGCTGTCAGACTCGCGATGACGCATTGCAGGCATGGGAGACACTCGGCGGTGACTGCATCGTGAAGCCAATCTTTGGAGGGGAGGGGCGTGGACTCGTACGAGTGACCGATAGCGACATGGCATGGCGTGTGTTCAGTACCCTGGAACAGTTGCAGTCGGTTATTTATGTCCAGGAGTTTCTGGAGAGCGAGGGTTATGATCTCCGTTTATTGGTTGTGGGCGAAGAGCTGTTTTGCGTTCGCAGAGAGAACCACGGCGATTGGCGATCCAACGTCGCGCGAGGCGGCCAAGCGATTCCGTACTCGCCCACCTTTGAGCAGATATCCATTGCATTCCGAGCAAGCAAAGCGATCGGTGGATGGATGATCGGAGTAGATATTCTGCCAACAAAGGATGGCCGCAACGTGTTGCTGGAGCTGAATGCAGTCCCTGGTTGGAGAGCGACTGCCGGTGCTCTGCATGTCGACATGGCTCAATTGATTTTGCATCGGCTGCATGAAACTTAAGCCTCGTTACAAAAACCTGTGGTTCATTGTTATCTCTGGTATCTCCCGCCCAATACGAGATGAACGATTAAGAACAGGAAATGGTGCGATCGTGCATTGGGGAAATGCAACATAGAATAGTTCCATGGCGAGCCTCAATCGATTCTCACTGCTAACTGAAAATGACTCAATTGAGGTGAAGAGAGTTGAACGAAGCGGACCGCATTCAGATAGACGAACAAGTCCGCCGTGCTGCCTATCCGATCATTGCCGGCAAGGGCGCGACGTACTATAGCATTGGCAGCGATGTTGCAAGAATGGTGGACGCGATATTGCATGAACAGCGTGCCATCCTAACAATTTGCTCTCGCATGGATGGGTTGCCGGACTTTTTTGGAGTAACAATGTCATTGCCCCATTTGGTTGGCGGCAATGGAGCGCTCGCTACGATTCCGCTCTAGCTAGATTCTGATCAGCAGCTAGCGATTAACCGAAGCGTAGGAGTTCTTCATGACGCAATTGAAACGTTACAATTGATTTGATAAGTTCGCTGAGAGTGGCAACCTAACTACAAGCTAGTTTTCGCAAAACTTCTATGCCACGGTCCAAAGTAGCGTCGGGTGCTGCAAACGAAATGCGAAAATGCGTGTCGCGTTCCGAGAAAATGTTGCCTGGGATAATCAACAACTCGTGCTCGACAGCACGTTGTACGAAGTCCGTGGCCGTTCCTGACGGCACCTTGGGGAATAGATAGAACGCACCGCCTGGTTCCGTGAACTCGTAATAGTCCTTTAAGCCCGCCACCATGCGATCGCGTTTCCCAGCATAGTCCCGGTAGTACTGGCTCATGTCGTGATCCATCGCGGCAAGTGCTCCCCATTGCATAGGGGTAGGTGCGCAAACGAAAGAGTACTGCTGGAGTTTGATCATTGTCTGAATCACTTCTTCGGGCCCATGAACATATCCTAAACGCCAACCGGTCATCGCATGACTCTTAGAAAAACCGTCGATGACAATCGTGTTGGGATTGAATTCAGCTGGCGATCGCATTGGTCCCGAAAAGTGGAAGCCGCTATAGATCTCATCTGAAATCAACGCAATGTTTTTCTCCCCGCACAGTTTGGCAAGCCCCTGCATCTCATCAAGAGTGGCTGTGACGCCGGTCGGATTACCTGGGCTATTGAAGAGCACCATCTTTGTCTTTGGAGTTATTGCATCCCGAACCTTGTTGAGATCGATTCGAAAGTCCGGATAAGTATCGATGAGGATAGGCACTCCGCCCACCAATTGAATGAGCGGTACGTACATAACAAAGTAGGGATCAAACACGATGACTTCATCGCCCGGATCGACCATTGCGAGCATCGACAGTACCAGACCGCCACTCGTGCCGGAACTGATAAAAATCTTGCGATCTGGATGTTGGTATTTGTGATCGATGTCCGCTTGGAGCCGGTTTCTCAAAGGCCCTATACCTTGGGTCGGCGCGTAAGAGTTTTTGCCTTGCTCGATAGCGTCTACACAAGCCTTCTTGATGGGTGCAGGGACATCAAAGTCGGGTTGACCGATCGATAAGTTGATTGGATTCTTGAGTGTAGCTGCCAATTCGAAGACACGTCGAATACCGCTGGAGTCGAATGCTAAAGTTCTTTTAGCGATCCAAGAGCGGTTATTGGGCGATGATGAGTTAGAATTGGACATGAAAACTTTCGTGATAGTTACATTGCGATATCGTGAACCAATGTTTGTTAGCCCCGGGCCTGAATCCGGCTTGCCGGCTGGTTCTGCGTATCGACATTCTAACGGCCGTTCTGACGTTCTTGATTTCTTACTTAGAAGTGCAACCGCCGGCAATCGCACAAACAGCACAGCCGCCACCCGTCCCGCAACCCGATTTTTCTTTGGTGCCACAACCTGGACCGCAACCATGCTCTAACAAGGAGGCAAAACGAGAGGAGGCCACGCTCTTTTGATAGATATCCGATAGCTCTTGAACATGTTGTTCGGTTTCATACGAGGGTGTCCCGAGGAAATGAAAATAGAGGGTGCGGCCATCAAAGAGCGGCTCTACCTCGAGCAAAACGTCCGGTATAGCTTGTCCATACAAAAACGCTTGGCAAGCGGTACTGGCTTTGACGCTGAGACTCGTCAATTGGCGCCACAAAAGTTCGTCATCGGGTCGCGACTTGCGAATATACTTGCTGGCAGTGGCCGTCTCGATATACTCGGGATGCGTGGCTGCCAATACCTCACCCATTTCAATACCGCGCGGAGTACGGCAAATGATATGTTCGCCGCGAGAGAGAGAAATGGCTCCTGCCTGGACCGGGATGACTTCCCGTTGGGTTCCAACGCGAACCAAATACAGGCCAGTGCGATCTGCAACCACGACTTCTTTACTTTTCACTGCATCCATCATCGGGACAAAACCAAACTTTGCTCGCGTACGACTTCGATCGCCTTGCGCATAGCCGATTGATCGATTTCATGGACATTGATGCTCTGGCCTACTGCCCTTAGCATCGTGACCGTTAGTCTACCACCCAGATGCTGCCGAAACTCCTCGAGACCATCAAAAATGGTCTGTTCCGCAAGCTCATTATCAAAAAGCGGCAGGCCGAGATCGCTGAGCACGTTGAGTGTACGCTGCACATCGGATATATCCAAGCCGTGGACCAAATGGGAATAAACAGTGTCGAGCGCAACTCCGATCGACACCGCTTCGCCGTGACGTAAACGGAAGTTGGTCAAGTGCTCCAGTTTGTGTGCGGACCAATGGCCGAAGTCGAGTGGTCGTGCTTCTTGCATTTCAAACGGGTCTCCGCCATGCGTTATATGGTGCAGATGCATCAAGACGCTCGAACGTATCGCTGGCATGACAGCATTCCAGTCACGATTTGCAATGGCTTTGGCGTGGTCACAAAGGAATCGAAAAGCCGAAGGGCTCTTGAGCAGCGATACCTTGACCGCTTCCGAAAAACCCGCACGGAAATCGCGATCCGGCAAGTTGGCGATGAGCGTCTGGTCGTTAACGACAGCCCACGGTACCGCAAAAGTACCTTTCCAATTCTTCTTGCCATACGCATTGATGGCATTCTTAACACCTACGCCGGAGTCCGCTTGCCCGAGAGTTGTGGTTGGGAATCGTATTAGACGAATGCCACGGTGAGCGATTGCGGCAGCGTATCCGACTGCATCGAGTACAGCGCCACCACCGATAACGAAAACATAGCTGCGTCGATCCAGGCCATCGCGATCGATGGCGCGAAAGATATTTTCGATGGCATCTGGGTCATTTTTGATCTGTTCTCCGCCGTCGACCAAAGCGATAGGCGCGACCAATTCGATCGCTTCGTCCGATTCGGCAATCCGCTGTGACAAGTTGCGTAATACAGCTCCGTTACTTTCGACCACGCTTCGATCAATCCAAATTTGGACACGAGCTTTAGCGGAGTCCGTTTTGAGAAGTGGTAGAACTTGATCCCAATCTTCGGCGAAGCAATCGCGTGTGCAACGAAGTCGCAACAATTGGGGGACCGAGAAATTCACATCGAGTGAATCTTCGGCAACAGACCAAGGGATAGAAGCCATGACGTTTGGACCGGGAGAGGAAGGAAGGTAGGTTTTGGTGGGAACCGATGGGGGTGTCTTATTGGAAATCGAATTACTGATTTTACCTAAAAAAGCTAACAGCGACTAGGTTTTGTTCGGGAAGCCCAAAAAAATCTGTCTGGTGTGGTTTTTTTCTTCCCACCAGTTGTTTTTGCACGAAGCCGACAACATTTCGCGATCCATTGCGACTTGTTTAACCCGCGGAGCGGCGTGCGTGCCAAGCGACTCCGATAACCATTCCAACTCAACTTCAACTAGCGGCTACTTACCCGCCGCCCGCGATCGAGGCTTGAGGGCCTCGATCGGTTAAACAGGGTAGTGATCCATTGCGAAAACGTGGGCCGAAAACGTGGGCCCGAAAACGTGGGCCATCCATCTTGCGAAAACGTGGGCCATCCATCTTAGAGTCGAAAACGTGAGTCGAAAACGTGGGCCATCCATCTTAGTAATTCCGCAGTCGGTCGGTCGATCCCGAAATTTTATTCCCGAAAATGTCATCTGGTGTGGGGACCGAGTCTGACTACGAATTTCGCTTCCAAAATCGCGTGAATTTGTTCCTCGTGATCGGCAAAGTGCCGAATCAGCCAACGA